>JBHIDG010000079.1:0-10870 GCA_046760025.1 Woeseia sp.
GAGCACGACGATATTCGCCGTGACCACGTCGTCCATCTGGAGGACCGGGTACAGAATACTGGAAGCGCCCATCATCTCCATGCCCTGCGCAACCCCCGAGATGTCGATCCCGTCTTTCAGCGGTTCTATGGTCATCCATGCGAAGACGTTGCCGAGCGCCAGGCCGATTACCAGCAACAGCAGAGATTCGACGACGACCTGCCCGAGAATATTCGCGGGCCTCATGCCCAGCGCCAGCATCAGGCCGATCTCACGAACGCGCTCGAACACGGCCATGACCAACGTGTTGACGAGACCGAACGATAGAGTGAGAAAAATTACGATGACCCAGACGAAGACGAACCCATCCATGACCTTGAGCATCGTGCTCAGATACGTATCGAGCTCCGTCCACCGCTTTACCTCGACATCCGGTCCGGCAAGCCCGGAAACTTTGTCATACAGCGGTTCGACATTACGGTAGTCGTCGCCGAGAAACACCACTTCGGTCACGTGATCGCCGATTCCCAGCATCTTCTGAATCGTTGCTCTTCCTGCGAATACGAAAGCTTCCTCGTGGCCGTCCGGGTCCGAGTCGAAGATGCCGACGACCCGAAATCCGCGATCCGCAATTTCATTGTTCTGGTCCTGGCTCATCAGCACGACCCGTTTGCCTAGCCCCGTGTCGAGCTTGTCCGCGAGCTTCAACCCGATGATGACGCCGGTGTCGAATTCGTCTTCGAGAAATCGTCCCTGGACAATGTCATCGGCAACGAACGAGATTGACGCCTCCGCCGCGGGCTCGATACCGAGCAGGGTAACTCCGCGCGACTCGCGTTCACTCATAATCACGGCCGGGACTTTCACACGGCTGGCCCAGGCTTCAAAGCCGTTGTTGGCGAAGCTGCGATTCAGTTCCGCTCCGCTGGCGGGAATCAGATTGTTGACGCTCGGATCGTCGCGAAATTTCGGATGATGAATCTGCACGTGCCCGGGCAGAACCAGCACACCGTCGCGCACCATGTCGATGATCATTCCGCGCATCAGCGCGGTCATGAAAATCATCGCCCAGACGCCGACCGTGACGGCGACAAGCATGATCAGCGTGCGCCGGTGATTACGCCAGAGGTTGCGCCAGGCGAGTAGTGCGACGATCCGGAATTCTCGCATCAGGCAGCCCTCATCGCCTCGACCGGCTGTAGCCAGTGCAAACGGAGCGCAGGGTACAGGGCCGCGGCCAGCGTGCCTGCGAAGACGACGGCCGGGCCGGCGGATAGGGTACCTACGGTCACGCTCGGAAATATGCGCGACGGCAGATTAAAATTCGCGGCCAGCTCATCCATGCCTGGATAGGCAAAGCCGGTATAGGTAAACCAAGTCGTAATGAGGGCGCCGAGAAACGCTCCCAACATCAGTCCCATCAAACCCATCAACGCCGTCTCGAGCATGACCAGCCGTCCGAGCCGTCCCGGCGTCAGGCCGAGCGACATCGCGATGCCGAATTCCCTGGTCCGTTCGAGGACTGACATGAGCTGCGTGTTCATCACGCTGAATGCAACAAGTATCACAAGCATGCCGTACATGAACCATGCGCTCGTGAGGTCCGCTTGAATCGCCTGTTTGAGGCCTGGGTGCAACGCATTCCAGTCATGCACGACCAGGCCAGAGTCAGCCGGCAACAATTGCCTGGCCTTCGCAACCGCGGACGGCACACTCGAGAGATCGGGCGTTGCTATGACGAGTTGATGGCCGGCGTCCCCCATCGCGAAGGTCTCCTGAAAGAGGCCGAGCGGTATTTCCGCAACGCTGCGATCCATGTCGGAAATGCCACTGTCGAAGATACCGACAACCGGCACGACGGTGGCGGCAATAGATCCGTCGCGGCCGCTACCCAGCAGCGTCAACTCATCGCCCAGTCCCGCGCGCAGGTTCCGCGCCAGCACTTTGCCGATGACGATTTCCGGCGCGTCGAGATCGCCCAGAAACCGGCCTTCCTTGATGAGCCCCGGAATGTTCGACACGCCGGGCTCGAACATCGGCTCGACACCGAAGACCCGGATGCCGAAACTTCGCTCTTCGCTGGAAACCAGCGCGAATGCCGCGCCGCGTGCCGCGACGCTGTTGGAACTGTCGCTCTTGCGAAACGTTGCAGCCAGCCCCTGTATGCCCGACACGCTCTGCCGCATCTTCAAATCGTCCTTGTAGCCGGGCGCCTGCACCTGAAGATGGCCGCTGAAGGAACGCAGTGTGTTGCTGATCATCAGGTCATACATGCCGAACTGCAACGAGATCATGAACACGAGAAGCGAGTTGGAGAACACCATTGCACCGGTCGTCAGCCAGGTTCGTCGCGGCTGTCGCCATATATTGCGCCAGGCGAGACGCAATACGATGTTCATGGCCCGGGCTTCCTATTCACGAGGGTTCCGGAGATTCGACAAGGTGAAGATGCTGTCGCGCAGCTCGAGATCGTATTGAACGGAATCGACCTTGATCTCCGTCCACTCGTCGGGCGCGTCGAATTTCTGCATGCGTTGCCGGATGGCGACCGTCCTGCCTCCCATATCGCCGATGTCCAGCGACTCGAGCGACTTGACGAGCTCACCGTCCTGGTCGTAGAAGCTGTGCTCGACCACCACGTGATCGGCGCGGATCCGCAAGACCTCTTTTCCCCAGACCACCGCCGCGTCCTCGTGCGGTATTGACTCGATCTGATAGATCAGGAACCCGTCGCGCTCCTGCTCGCCGAGAATCCGGTGATCGTATTGATCGACGATGTCGTCTACGCGCGAGATATCCTTGTTGGAGAAATCCGAGCCCAGCCAGCTCTGCCCCATCATCGACGACGGAACCTTGATCACGCGATTTATCCTGGGCGAGTAGGTCCACATGTTGTCGTCATCGATCAGCGTGCCGTTCCCCCTGTCTTTCCTCGGCGCCGTGATGCGGACCAGCGACTTGTGATCGCCCTGAGTCCAGGCCCGCATGGACATGCTGCGCTCCCAGTCCGGCCGGTGGATCGTCATCGTCATCTCGCTGTAGGATGACAAACCCCGCCAGTAGTCGATCGCTGCGCGAACGATGTCCCGTGCTTCGCCGGCGTGAACGGGGTTCGCTGACAGGGCGACAACCAGGATCAGGGCAATTCGGAAATTCATCTGACTCGTTCGACAGGGGATTCGGTCATGCCCTGAAGGCCTTTCACCTCGTTGCCCAGAGGCCAGATCACGAGCACCCTGACCCCGTCCCGGGAGTGCGTCTTGTGAACGACCTCGTCCGGATATCGGACCATGCCGATCATTCCGGGCTCGAGTACCCGCGACTCGCCGTTGACGATGTGTTCGAGCTCGCCCTCTATCACGTAGAAGATCTCGAGCTGATGATAGTGCGACTTCCCTTCCCAGCCGGGCGGAAAGAAGATTTCCCCGACTTCCACGCCGTCGCTGCCGAGATTGGAAGCTTCCACGAGAATCTTTATCCATCCGGGTCCCGTCTCGCTGTCCCATTCGAACTGCCGGGTACCGGCAGACGCGATCTCGTAAGTCCTGACTTCCGGGATTTCTTCCGCCCAGGCGGCGCCAAAGGCACCGAGCAGCATGCAGTACACACAAATCCTATCCCTTACGTCCGACATCAGTTCAACTCCTCGAAATCAGCTATATCAGAATAGCCCTGCCACAATCAGCTTCTACTCTCCCGGTACGGCGGCCTGGCCGGACCGTTCATAAACTATCCCGCCATCAATGATGGTCATCAGTATCCGGCCATACAGCAGATCGTCTTTGCTGTCCTCGGACAACACGAACGGGTCAATGTCCATCACCGTAAGGTCCGCCCATCGACCCGCTTCGATGACGCCGGTCACCTCATCGCGAAAACTCGCGTAAGCCGACCAGGTGGTATATCCGCGAATGGCCTCGTCGACGTTCATCGCCTGCTCCGGGTACCAGCCGCCCTCCGGCTCCAGGGTCCTGTCCTGGCGCGTAATTGCGGAGTGCAGTCCGTAAAAAATATCGTGATCGGAACCGGGGTTGTCCGAATTGAAGGTCAGCCGGGCGCCCGATTCGCGCAGCGAACGCCAGGCATAGGCGCCGAGGATTCTTTCCGGCCCCAGCCGGTCTTCTGCCCAGGCCTTGTCCTCCATTGCGTGCGGAGGCTCCATCGAAGCGATGACGCCGAGCTGGCCGAAGCGCGGGATGTCGTCCGGATGCAACACCTGCGCATGCTCTATACGATGGCGGTTGCGGGCCGTTGACGGGTCTTCGGCAAAAACGGATTCGAGAATATCCAGTGCTTCGCGGTTGCCCGCGTCACCGATCGCGTGGATGGCTAGCTGAAATCCCTTTTTTATGGCCTGTGCGGCGAGGCCCTCGTTGAAGCCGTAGTCCGCGCCACCGAGGCCGCGATGTCCTTTCCTGTCCGCATAGTCTTCCAGCAGTCGCGCGCCCCGCGACCCCAGTGCACCATCGTAATATGCCTTGACCGACCTCGTGACGAGCATGCTTTGGGCATCGCTGTCCGGGCCTTTTTCGATCAATCTGCCGATCGACTCTTCGTCGCGCAGCGAGAGCATCGCGTAGACGCGGATCGGCAGGCGCCCTTCGGCCTCTAGTTGTTCGAGGATGCTCATCTCGAGTGAACCGACACCTGCATCGTGCACGGTGACATAGCCGTCGGCCGCCATCCGATTGAGGCCGGTCAAGAGCTGATTCGTATACGTCTCTCGCGATCGAGGCGGTATCGCATCTCTCATCAGGCCAACGGCGTTATTCAGAAAAAGCCCGTCGGGCTCGCCGTCGCCGCCCAGTCTCATTTCCCCTCCTGCCGGAACATCCGTATCCGAACTTATGCCGGCGACATCGAGCGCCATCTGGTTTGCCCAGCCCGCGAAACTGTGCAGGCTGTCCATGAACACGGGATGATTCGGCACTGCTTCGGAGAGCAGGGCTTTATCCGGATAGCGATTGGCCCAGGCGCCCTCGTCCCAGCCCTGGCCGACGATCCATTCGCCTTCGGGCATCGACTGCGCACGCTCGGCCACCAGCGCGACCGCTTCTTCCTCGGTCTTCACATCGACGAGGCTGACGGACTCGAGCGCGGCACCGAGACCGAAGACGTGCGTGTGCGAGTCGACCAGGCCGGGAACAACCGTGGCGCCCGCGAGGTCGATCATCCGCGTGGACTCACCCTTGTATTTTTTCGCTTCCGCCGTGGTCCCGACATAAGTGATCTCTCCGCCGGTAACGACTACGGCGTCCGCATCCGGGTGCCAGCCCCTTTCGTCGTGCGGCGCGTCGGACGTCAGCGTACCGTCCGGCGCCGGGTCGTGCCAGTCGAGTGTATAGACCCGCGCGTTCGCGAGGATCAGATCACCGGGCTTTTGCTCTTCCGGCGCACAGCCCGTGACTGACGCGAACAGCACACAGGTAATCAGGAGATGAGGCTGTTTCATTGTTCGAATCCCTATTGACAATTGAATGCCGACAAATGAGGCTTCCGGACAAATTTCAATAAAGGCCTGCAACGATGTTAATTCCACCAGGGCTGCGGGTGTCCGCCCTTCTTCACATTGTCTTGCTCGCCGTTTCCCTACCGGCGACGGCAGCACTCGACACCGATCTTCTGAAAGGACTCTCGGCCCGGACCCTCGGCCCCGCGGCCGTCGGTGGTCGCATCGCCGCCATCGATGCGGTTGTCGCTAATCCGAATCGGATTGTCGTCGGCGCTGCAACCGGCGGAATCTGGATATCCGATAACGGCGGCATCACCTGGGAGCCCGTTTTCGACAACGAGGCAGTCGCCTCAATCGGCGCGCTCGCGATCAATCAATCCAACCCGGACATTATCTGGGTCGGCACCGGCGAGAGCAATGTTCGCAACTCGACGTCCATAGGCGGTGGCGTATACAAGTCCGTGGACGGCGGCATGCGCTGGCAGTTCTCCGGCCTGGCCGCGAGCGAACGCATAGACCGCATCGCGCTGCATCCCACTGATCCCGATATCGTCTACGTCGCTGCGATGGGCACGTTGTGGGCCCCGAACAGCGAACGCGGCGTTTACAAGACGACCGACGGCGGCGACACCTGGAGCCGGATCCTCTACGTCGATCAGCTGACGGGTGCGACCGACATCAAGATGGATCCGACCAATCCCGACAAGCTGTATGCCGGCATGTGGCAGTTTCGCCGCTGGCCGCACTTCTTCAAGTCCGGCGGCCCGGGATCCGGCATGTACATCTCCTATGACGCGGGGGAGACGTGGAAACAGAAGACCGAAGAAGACGGGCTTCCCGAAGGCGAGCTCGGGCGCATGGTCTTTGCGATATCCGCGGCCGAACCGAAGCGCGTCTATGCCCTGGTCGAGGCCGAAAAAAGCGCGCTGCTCGTGTCAATCGACGGCGGCGAGAGCTGGTCCAGAGTCAACGAGGCCTACAATATTTCCGATCGTCCCTTTTATTACACGGAGATCGCAGCCGACCCAAGGAACGCGGATCGCGTCTATAACATCGCTACACGCCTGCGCGTGTCGATCGATGGCGGTAAGACCTTCGAAGCCAATGCGGTTATCGATTGTTGCGCGCCCGGCAATACGCTGCACATCGACAACCACGCATTCTGGATCAACCCGAGCGATCCCCGGCACATAATCATCGGCAACGACGGCGGCCTGGGGATAACGCACGATCGCGGCGAGACCTGGCGATTCGTCCGCAACATGCCGCTTGCGCAGTTCTATCACATCGCCGTGGACAACGATCATCCGTACCATGTCTACGGCGGCCTGCAGGACAACGGTTCATGGCGCGGCCCGTCCGAGGTGTGGGAGAACGCCGGCATCCGTAACCTGCACTGGCAGGAAGTCGGCTTCGGCGACGGCTTCGACACGATCCCGGATCCCGACAACTCCAGGGCCGGTTACGTGATGTCCCAGGGCGGTTACCTGGTCCGCTGGGATCTCGATACCGGCGAGCGGCGCCTGATCCGGCCCAACCCTCAGACTCCGGATGTCGATCTCCGATTCAACTGGAATGCGGGTTTCGCGCAGGATCCCTTCGACGCGGCAACCATCTACTACGGCAGCCAGTTCCTTCATAGATCGGCCGACCGCGGCAACACATGGACGGTGATCAGCGATGACCTGACCTCGAACGATCCGGACATGCAGACCTTCCGCGAAAGCGGCGGCCTGACCTACGACGTGACAGCCGCGGAGAACTACACCTCCATCGTTGCGGTCGCGCCGAGCAGACTAGAGAAGGGCCTCATCTGGGTCGGTACCGACGACGGGCGTGTACACGTGACCCGCGACGGTGGAGAAAAATGGACACGCGTCGACGTGCGTGCCCGTGGCGTGCCCGCCGGTGCCTGGGTTCCGATGATCGCCCCGTCACCGCACGATGCATCCACGGCTTTCGTGGTATTCGACGATCATCGCCGCGGCAACATGGCCACTTACGTCTATCGCGTCGAGAACTACGGGCAGCGCTGGCGCTCGTTAACGAGCGACGCGTTGGCGGGTTACGCGTTGTCGATCCTGCAGGACCACGTAGATCCGAACTTGTTGTTCCTCGGCACCGAGTTCGGCCTGTTTGTCTCCGTCGACGCAGGCAGCAGCTGGACCAGGTTCACGGCCGGTGTACCCACCGTCTCTGTGATGGACATGGCGATCCAGGAGCGGGAAAACGACCTCGTGCTCGGCACGCATGGACGTTCTATATTTGTCATCGATGACTACAGCGCCCTCAGAAACCTGTCGGAAGATGATTTTGAATCACGCCTGGCGATATTGTCGGCGACCACGGGACAACATTACGTGGCGGGCCATACGCCGTCGACCCGCTTTACCGGTTCCGCCGAGTTCAGGGCGGAGAACGAACCGTACGGCGTCATGCTGACCTTCATGGCGAGCGGTGGTGACCTGCCGCATCCGGACGAGGAAGCCGATCGCGATCGCAGGATTCTCTTGCGCGAAAGCGGGGAACCCGAAGAGGATGACGATAATGGCGAGGATGACGACGAACCGAAGGTGACCGTAACGGTCAGGGATGCCGGCGGCGACGTCATCCGCACCTACCGGGAAGCGGTTTATCAGGGAATCAACCGCCTGACCTGGAACATGCGGCGCGACGGCGCAAAGGAATTGCCCGGGACGGAGGAACGAGACTACGAGGACGGACTACCCGAAGGACCCGAAGTCCCTCCCGGCCGTTATTCCATAACGCTGGCGCTGGATCATCCAGATAGCCAGTCGACGGTCGACAGCGTGGACGTGCAGACGATCGCCGATCCCCGCTCCGCATATTCTCGAGCCGAGATCGAACAAAACTACGCGCTTCAACTCGAGCTGCTCAAGCTAGAGAAAGCGGTGGTCCGCGCCGTCGAGAGCATCGTCGGCGCACGCTCGGACATCGAAACGATCACCAAACTCGTCAGTGACCGGCCCGATGCAGAGGACAACGAAACACTGTCGACGATAAAGGAGCGGGCCGGCGAGCTCGAGAAAACACTGGACGAGCTCGAAAAGCGGTTCCGGACGCCGGCCGAGACCAAGGGGATCGTGTACAGCGGCGACCGGATCGCCAATCGACTCGGCCTGGCCCAGGCCTATGTCGCATCCACCGGAGACGCGCCCAGCCCGGCGGCGCAAAGCTATGTCGAGCTGGCCCGCACTTCAATCAACGAAGGTTTATCCGAACTCAACGGCTTCATCCGTGGACAGCTCGCCGATTTCCGCAAAGCCGTCGACTCCGCCGGTGTTGCGCCACTCTCCGGCGTAACCCCTGTGCAGGTCGGAGATTGATAATTCACAATCAATGTCGCTCAAATTTGATCAATTTATTCTGCAGGTCGTCGGTGGCGGCAAACACGAAGGCCCGCCCCCTTTTTGTTTTTCTCAGTAACTCCAAAGCCTCCAATTTAAGTAAGTCTGTGCGCGCAGTATCATAAGTTACGTTGTGTGCGCCGCGGTGACCTTCGATTGTAAATACGGTGTCACCACTCTTCATCGCCAGATTCAACACTGCAAGTTGTCGGTGATTCAATTCGCTTTGAAGTTTTGCAGACTTTTGTACTAACGCTTCCAAATTGCGAATTTCTTTGGCCTTCCTCTTCAGATACTCAAACAAATCCGCAATCGCACGCCGGATTACGTTTAATTGGTGCAGAATGAAGTACGTCACGTCGTTTTCGTCAGTTTCTGTATAGAGATATGCCCTGGTATATTGGGCAGGCGCATTTCTCAGTATGCGAGAAATCGACACATACTCCATCGTCCAATACCCCTGTCGCAGCAATGACCAATAGAACAAGGCGCGAGCCGTTCGTCCGTTTCCATCCTCGAATGGGTGGTCATAGGCCAACAAAAAGTGCAGGACTATTGCCCGAATAACAGGATGGAGGAACCCCTTTGGATTTGATGCATTTGCGAAATCACAGATACTTTCCAATCGTTTTGGTATTTCAGTGGCGATTGGCGGAACATGAACTATGGTGGCATCCCTGTTATCGCCAACATATGCGTCATTAGTAGTTCGAAAGTTGCCAACAGCTTCGGGGTTGTCAAGTGTCTGCTCGGTCAAGATGCGGTGAAGCTCCAGAACTAAACTCGGTGTCAACTCTTCTTCCGATAAATCATTTATATACTCCATTGCTAGATAGTTATTGACAATCATGCGTTCGGAGCGATCTCTTGGGGCTCGCTTTTGACGGAGCATTTCCTTTGCAACCTTTCTTGTTGTTGCCGCCCCTTCCAATTGACTTGAGGTAATAGCTTCTTCAATAAGAGAATTGATCAGATACATGTCTCTTGTATATGGGCTTGTTATTTGTGCGCTTGTCTTGAGTTCGCCTCCGCCGTGTATATCGATTTCGTGCAGTAGTCGACGGATTACATTTGGTTCACCAAAAACGAAAGGCGCGCCATCCTTAGCCAGGTGCGGGACAGTCTGATACAGCGATCTTCGAGCCAGCTTGATTGCAAGCCACCATTCCTTGTGGTTCAGGTCATGTGGCGGTGACTTCAAGTGTCTCAGTTTGTCCCAATGATAGTACGTCCCATTTTGATCGGGTGGTATTCCAAGGCTGAGAATTTCGGAGAACCGTTGGGGCGACCGTTCGACAGTCTCATTGATCAGGCCCAGATAGTCTGGCGGCTTTAAGGGAATCTGCATAAGCTAACTACCAATTTCTAAAGTATTGGTAGTAATTTAGCACAGTAACGTCAAAATACCAAATCGGTACTAATTGGTAGTTTGTTGGTATTTAGGACTTTCCGCCAACTACCAAAATCGAAACTTGTTGGTATTTATTTGGCATTTCCATCGCCCAGTAAGGCGTCGAAATCATTGATAAAAGTCAAAACGAGCTACACGACTTCGACCGCGATTTCGTCGACCCCGTCGACCCCGCCGGTGATGCAATCGCCCGGCTCGACGGCGCCGACGCCGGCCGGCGTACCGGTATAGATCAGATCGCCGGGGGCGAGCGTAAAATGCCTCGAGAGATCGGCGATGATCTCCGGCACGCTGCGAATCATGTCGCGGATATCGCCGTCCTGCCTGGCCTCGCCGTTCACCGCCAGCCAGATCCGGCCCGCCGACGGGTGGCCGATTTCCTCGACTCTGTGGATTGCCGTGACGGGTGCCGCCCCCTCGAAAATCTTTGCGGTATCCCAGGGGCGGCCTTTTTCCTTCGCATCCGCCTGCAGATCGCGCCGCGTCAGGTCTACGCCCACTGCATAGCCGAATACATGGTCCTGCGCTCTCGATACCGCGATGTCCCGGCCCGCTTTGCCGATCGCAGCGACCAGCTCGATCTCGTGATGCAGGTCGTTGGTGCATGGGGGGTAGGCTATCTTCGCGCCGCTCTGTATGACTGCGTCGGCAGGCTTCAAA
>JBHIDG010000080.1:0-10861 GCA_046760025.1 Woeseia sp.
CCATTTCCACGGGATCGAGCTGTGACAGCGGCCGATCGGCCAGCGCCTCGATCTCGACTCCAAGCGCCGACCGCACTTCACATATGGCCGCCAGTGATTCGTCGAAATATGCCCTGTCGGCGCGCTGATACGCAGCCCGGCTCCTGAATTGCCGCAGCAATTCCGCGGCATCGTCTCCGGTCATATTCTTCTGATAAAGGGCCTGCAAAATCAACTCGCGGGCGCGGCTCCTTGCTCCTGCCGAATCCGACTTGCTCATCAGCGCTTCTTGTCGAGCATCTCCGGCAACAGCGACATTTGCTCGCGAGACGCAGCCGCGTCGGATATTTCTTGGAGGCGTTTTATTTCTTCCTGAAATTCGGTGACGTCCTGAAAGCTGCGGTACACGGAGGCGAACCTGACGAAGGCAACTTCGTCGAGTCCTCGCAATTCTTCCATAACGAGTTCGCCGACCAGGCGGGACGGCACTTCGCGCTCGCCCATCGTACGCAGCTTGTGTATCAGTCGCCCTACAGCCTGTTCGAATTCGTCCGATGGAACCGGTCGTTTCTCGAGTGCGCGACGCATGCTGTCGCGGACCTTGGACTCATCGAATGGCTGACGGCTGTTGTCATTCTTGACGATACGCGGCATGACGAGTTCGGCACTCTCGAAGGTAGTAAACCGCTCGTTGCATTGCAGACACTGGCGTCTGCGTCGAATCTGCCGCCCGTCACCGGCCAGTCTCGAGTCGATTACTTTTGTTTCTTCGTGGCTGCAGAACGGACAGTACATCAGGAATAAACCGGAAAGCGCTTGCAGAGCTCCAGAACCCGGCTCCGCACACGCTTAATCATAACCTCATTGCTGATGTCGTCCAGTATGTCGCAGATCCAGTGACTCAGTCGTGCGGTTTCCTCGTCACAGAGTCCCCGAGTTGTTATCGCCGGCGTGCCCAATCGCAGGCCGCTCGTCACAAAAGGCGAGCGCGTTTCGTTGGGCACGGTATTCTTGTTCAACGTGATATTGGCACGATCGAGTACCGCGTCCGCCTCCTTGCCGGTGATATCCCTGTCCAGGAAACTCACGAGTATGAGGTGATTGTCGGTCCCGCCGGAAACGATATCGTATCCACGCTCCATGAGTATTTTTGCCATGGTCCTCGCGTTCTGGATGACCTGGCCCTGATAGTCTCTGAATGCCGGGTTCAGTGCCTCGAGCAGGGCCACCGCTTTCGCTGCGATCACATGCATCAGCGGTCCGCCCTGCGTCCCCGGGAAGACCATTGAACTGAATTTCCGGGTCAGCTCGTCGTTCTCCCTTGCCAGGATCATCCCGCCCCGCGGTCCCCGCAGGGTCTTGTGCGTCGTCGTCGTCACAACGTCCGCATAAGGCACCGGATTCGGGTACAGGCCTGCCGCAACGAGTCCGGCTACGTGTGCCATATCAACCATCAAATAGGCGCCGACGCTGTCGGCAATCTGCCGGAAGCGCTCCCAATCGACGATTCGGGAATAAGCCGAGAATCCGGCGACGATCATGCGAGGCTTGTGTTCGCTCGCAAGGTCTTGTACCTCATCGTAGTCAAGCAGTCCTGTTTCCGGCACGACACCGTATTGCAGTGCGTTGAACATCTTCCCCGAGAAATTGACCCTGGCGCCATGTGTCAGGTGACCGCCATCGGACAGGCTCATGCCGAGGATCTTGTCGCCGGGTTCCAGGAGCGCCAGGTATGCCGCTGCGTTTGCCTGCGATCCCGAGTGGGGCTGGACATTAGCGTAGTCCGCATCGAAGAGCTGCATCGCACGGTCGATGGCGAGTTGTTCGGCAACATCGACAAATTCGCAACCTCCGTAGTAGCGCTTACGAGGATATCCCTCGGCATACTTGTTCGTGAGTACGGAACCCTGCGCTTCCAGCACGCGCGGACTCGCATAGTTTTCCGAGGCAATCAGCTCGATGTGCTCTTCCTGGCGACGTGCTTCTTCAGCAATGGCATGAAATAGCTCTGAGTCGAACTCTTCGATCGATGTTGTCTCGAGGAACATTTGGGAGGGTCTCCCTGAGGCCGGTGTTTTCGAAGATGCGCATTGTACCGAAGCGGAACCACACAGCCACTCAGGAAGCGAATGATTCTACGACTCGCGTCCAGGCGCGGGCCAGGTTACGAAGATTGTAGCCGCCGCCGCCGGTGCCGATGATGCGGCCGCCGCAGTACCGATCGGCGAGCATGCACAGGTCCCTGGCCGCGCCGCCGTGTGCCGCTTCGGTATAGCGCAGATGCGTGATCGGATCGCCGGCCAGGCTATCCGCGCCGCACTGAAAAATGATGAAGTCGGGTTCCGCAGCGTCGACATGGTCCAGGACCCGGGCCCAGGCGACGTCGAACTCGGCATCCCCGGCGCCCGGGAACATGGGTATGTTCAGCTTCGTGCCTACGGCATCGCCCCTGCCGGTTTCCTCGGCGAATCCGGTTCCCGGATACAGGAAGCGTCCGTCTTCGTGTATGTCCGCAATAATCAGGTTCGGGTCATCTTCGAAACCGTAATAGACTCCATCGCCGTGATGCGCATCAATGTCGACATAGGCAATGCGTTGTACGCCGTGGTTCTTTCTAAGATGTTCAACCGCGATGCCACAGTCGTTGAATACACAGAAGCCTGCCGCGTGGGAACGACCGGCATGATGCAGTCCGGCAATCGGCACGAACGCCCGTGTCGAGTCGCCCGCCATGATCGCGTCGACCGCCGCAAGCGTGGTGCCGACGACATCCGATGCGGTATCGAAGATCCCCGGATATGCCGGCGTGTCACCATCATCCAGGAATCCCATGCCCTCCTCCGACATTTTCGATACGTGGTCGATGTAATCCGCGGTATGAAACAGGGCAAGCTGATCCACGCTCGCGCGACACGGATCTGCATATTTAACCGCGGTGCCAAGCTCCGCATTCTCGAGTTCGGTCTGGAACGCATCATGACGGTCGATCCCGAACGGATGTTCCTCCCCGAAACCGTAGCTGGCCAAAGCATTTCCTCTGTATACAAATGTCGGCCTGTTTTTCACAGCGTTGTTTTCTCCGGCCGCAGCATACCCGATAATGCGCGATTCAATTTACGGCACAGTCTGCGAGTATGGCGCAGTATATCTACACAATGAACCGGGTGACCAAGATCGTGCCGCCCAGGCGATATATCCTTCGGGACATGTCCTTGAGCTTCTTCCCGGCCGCGAAGATCGGCGTGCCCGGCCTGATATGAACCCCCTTGTCGGAATCGGCCTGATCTTTGCGCTCGTTGCGTTTCTATTTTTTATCAGGACATTTCGTTGTGTCCGACGTGGACAGCTGGTCCGGGCGGGCGGAGCTGGTATGAGCAGCGTCGCGTCAGCGGCGATCGCGGCTGCTACGCTGCTGCTGGCGCTCAGCTATTACGGCTACGACCGCCTGACTGCAGAAAAGGTGATATCGACAATCCAGTTCAGGCAGACGGGGCCGGACGAGTTTGAGGCACGGCTGATGATTGCAGGAGAAAGTGACCGGCTCTACCCACTGCGTGGCAACGAATGGCAGTTGGATGCACGACTCGTAAACTGGAAACCGCCGGCGACGATTCTCGGTCTCGACCCCGTCTATCGCCTCGAGCGTCTGAGCGGACGCTTTTCCGAGATCGATCGGGAGCGGCGCGAGGCTCGCACAGTACACGCGTTGTCACCGGAGAGTCTCCTTGACGTCTGGACAATTGCGAGGCGGTTCCCGTTGCTGACGCCAGGCATCGACGCCTACTACGGAACGGCCACCTATGTGCCAATGGCGGACGGTGCGCGTTTCAAGGTAAGCCTGAGCCGCGATGCCCTGATCGCCAGGCCGGCCAACGTTTCGGCAGAGAAGGCCCTTGGCCGCTGGGAAGCCGTGCCAGAGTAGAAACTGTCAGAAAAAGCAGTCACTTAAACGGCCTATTTCCGAGTTATGTCCAAGAACTACAGTTGAGATCGATACTGAGGATATACTGGCAAAGCGCTGTAAGGCTTCACATAATCGAAAGTCAGCAGCGGCCTCACCAGAGAAACGATGGCGATAACAATCGAGCGAAATCAGGGGCTCCGGCAACAGACCGACGAGCAATTCGGCCTGGAGTGTCCTTATTGCGGCGTCTATGCGCATATGACGCCACAATCCGTACCAGACCCGGCCGTTGTCCTGAAAGACAGGCCGAAACATGTGGGGCTCGTCTATGAATGCGATGCCTGTCGCGCACCCGTGTTCCTGCGCTTCGCCGTCAAGGAGTACAAAGACGACAGCATCGAGCTCTACCACAATTTCATCGAGCTCGAAAGGCCGAAAGAAAAATTCGCTTTCGCCTACTTGCCTAAGCAAACGGAAATCCTGTTTCGGGAAGCGCTTTCGTGTTACTCGAACAATAATTTCAATGCCTTTGCGTCTATGTGCAGACGGGCCGCGGCAAGTTCGTTTCCGGCATTGGGCAGGGCGGGCAAGCTTCGCGCTTTTGATGAAGTCATGGCGGCGCAGGAAATCGCTGAAATCGACGATGACAGTTTTGCGCCGATCAAGAGAGTCCTGTTCGAGGCGGGTGAGGAAGAGGATTTGCCATTACTCAATCGGGCGCAGGCCGGCGTATTGCTCGAGATCCTCAAAGACATGTTCTATCAGTGCTTTGTTCGCCGCGGCAAACTCACGCGCGCCCTCAAAGTCAGGCGATTTTTCGTCCAGGAAGGCAAGACGGCCTGACGGTGCCGGGCATCGTCAAGCCCCGGGTCGCAAACCGCAAATAGTCAAATTAGTCAAATTAGTCGGTGCCCGGCACCTTTAGGATATTGCGACCCTTGCGTTTCTGAAGATTCGCATCCAGGCACCGTCCTCGCCCCAGTTCTCCTCGTGCCAGGAGTTCTGTGTGGTTCTGCAGACACGCTCCGGGTGCGGCATCATGATCGTAACGCGGCCACTTTCGTTGCTGAGACCGCAGATGCCGTCAACGGAGCCGTTCGGATTGCCCGGATACGATCGGGCCACGCCGCCGTAGTTGTCGATGTATCGCAGCGCAACTAATGACTCAGCCACATGGCGATCGGTCTCATTGACAAACGTCGCTCGTCCCTCGCCATGGGATGTCGCGATGGGTATCCGGCAGCCGCCCATGCCCGACAGGAAAATGGAGCGGCTGTCACAGATCTCGACCAGGCTGAGCCTGGCCTCAAATTGTTCCGACTTATTGCGTGTGAACACAGGCCAGTAAGCCGCTCCCGGAATCAGGTCCCGCAGGCGGGACAACATCTGACATCCGTTGCAGACGCCGAGCGCAAATCTGTCACCGCGGGAGAAAAAGTCCGCGAACTGATCGCGAATCCGGGCGTGATAAAGAATTGACTTCGCCCAGCCGCCGCCGGCCCCGAGCACATCGCCGAACGAGAAGCCCCCGCAGGCAACGAGGCCCTGATAATTACCGAGCTCGTCCCGGCCGTCCAGGAGGTCGCTCATGTGCACGTCGAACGCATCAAATCCTGCTCGCATGAACGCCGCCGCCATCTCGTACTGGCTGTTGACACCCTGCTCCCTGAGAATCGCGACTCTGGGCTTCGCGCCGGCGATGAAAGGGGCGGCGATGTCTTCGCCCGGGTCGAAGTTCAGGTGAACATTTAGTCCCGGATCTCCGCTGTCCATGATGCGGTCGTACTCCTCCTGCGCTGTCTCGGGATTATCGCGCAGAGACTGCAGCCTGTAGCTGGTCTCGGACCAGGCCCTCTGCATGCGCGTCCGGTCCATGCTGAGTACGACCTCGTCGCCTGTGCGGATCGTCAGCCGATCGTCCGAGTCGACCTGTCCTACCGGCGTCCACGATGTACCGAACCGCCTGAGAACGGCCTCTACCTCGGCCAGCTTGCTGTCCGCCACCTGCAGTACGGCGCCGAGTTCCTCGTTAAACAGAGTGGCCAGAATATCGCGCTTTGGCCCGGGCAGCACCAGCGTGACCCCCAGCCGGCCGGCGAACATCATTTCGGCGACCGTCGCGAGCACGCCCCCATCGGAACGGTCGTGATAGGCGAGGATCAGGCCCTTATCCCTGAGTTGCTGTACCGCTGCAAAAAAGTCCCGCAGTGTCTGCGGACTATCCAGGTCAGGCGTTTCGCCCCCCGGACGGCAATAGGCCTGAGCGAGACAGGATCCGCCCATCCGCGCCGCGCCTTCCCGCAAGTCGAGCAACAGCAGGCGGCTGGTCTCACCGATGCGCCGCAATTGCGGCGTCAGGTGGTAGCGAACCTCGCTGACCGGCGCAAATGCCGAGACGATCAGGGATACCGGTGCTATGACCTGGTACTCGCCATACTCGTCCCGCCACCGGGTGCGCAATGACAGGGAATCTTTGCCGACCGGAATGGCTATCCCAAGTTCGCGGCACAGACCCTCACTGACTGCCTTGACGGTGTCGAACAGTTTTGCGTCTTCGCCGGGGTGCCCGGCGGCGGCCATCCAGTTTGCAGAGAGTCTGATATTGCCGATGTCTTCAACCGGCGCCGCGGCCATGTTGGTGACCGCCTCCCCGACCGCCATGCGCCCGGAAGCCGGTGCGTCGATTATTGCGAGCGGCGTGCGTTCCCCCATCGCCATCGCTTCGCCGGTCACGCCCTCAAAACTGCTGGCCGTGATGGCAACGTCGCTGACAGGCACCTGCCACGGACCGACGAGCTGGTCTCTCACGGTCAGGCCCCCGACCGTTCGATCGCCGATATGTATCAGGAATGACTTGTCAGCCACGGCCGGAAATCGCAACACGCGAAGCACGGCGTCTTCGAGCTCGATGCCGTCGAGATTCACATCCTGTCGGACGCAGGGCACACGCCTGACGTCTCTCGTCGTCTTCGGCGTCCTGCCGAACAACATCTCCATCGGCATGTCGATGACGCGGCTGCCGAATTCGGTGTCCGTGACGACCAGGCGCCGGTCGTCGGTCAGCGTTCCGATAACCGAGTGCGGGCAACGTTCCCGTTCGCAGAGACCGGCAAATTCCTCGGTTCGATCGTCGGCGATGACGAGGACGAATCGTTCCTGAGCTTCGTTGCACCAGATACCCGTCGGTGACATACCCGGTTCCGCGTTCGGTATCTCACGCAATTCGACGCGCGCACCGAGGTGGCTGTGGTCGACTGCCTCCGGGATTGCATTCGACAGGCCGCCGGCGCCGACGTCGTGAATCAGCAGGATCGGATTGGCCTCGCCCATCGCCCAGCAGCGGTCGATGACTTCCTGGGCGCGCCGTTGAATCTCCGGGTTGCCCCGCTGAACCGAGGCAAAATCGAGATCCTCATGGCTGGCGCCGCTGGCGAGGCTGGACGCAGCCCCGCCGCCGACGCCGATCAACATGGCGGGGCCACCGATCACGATCAGCTTGGCGCCGACCGGCAGCTCGGGTTTCAGGGCATGTCCGTCACGAATATTGCCCACACCGCCGGCGATCATGATCGGCTTGTGGTAGCCGCGAATCTCGTCTTCGTGGGGCCCCGGCGCTTCAAAGCTGCGGAAGTAACCCAGCAGGTTCGGGCGGCCGAATTCATTGTTGAATGCCGCGGCTCCGATCGGTCCTTCGAGCATGATTTCTAGCGGGGCAGCCATCCTGTCCGGGTGCGGAAATGGCTGCTCCCAGGGTTGGGAAAAGCCCGGAATTCGCAGGTGCGAGACCGTGAAACCGGTTAGTCCTGCTTTCGGCTTGGCGCCCAGCCCGGTCGCGCCCTCGTCCCGGATCTCGCCGCCCGAACCGGTGGCCGCACCCGGAAACGGCGAGATTGCCGTCGGGTGATTGTGTGTTTCCACTTTCATCAGATAGTGAATCGGTTCGTCGCGGTAACGATACCGCCGGTCATATCCCGGCATCAGGCGTTTACCGCGTCTGCCCTCTATGACGGCGGCATTGTCGGAATACGCGGATATGATGCCGTCGGAATTCGCTTTCGTGGTTCGGCGAATCATGCCGAAGAGTTCTTCAGCCTGTGGCTCGCCGTCGATGACCCATCGCGCGTTAAAGATCTTGTGGCGACAATGCTCGGAATTCGCCTGGGCGAACATCATGAGTTCGGTCTCGCCAGGGTCGCGACCCAAATCCTTGAAGCTGGCGTGCAGATATTCGATCTCGTCACCTGACAGGGCGAGGCCGAGCTCTCTATTCACCCGTACAAGGGCGTCCGGACCTTCAGCGAGCACGGGCACGATCGACTGCGGGACGGGCGCCTCAGGCTGGAACAAAGCCCATGCCTCGTCGGCGTTTTCGATGACAGTTTCAGTCATTCTATCGAACAGGTGCCGGCTTATGCTGGCGGCCCTCGCGGTGCTCGGGGCCTCCTCGAACTGCAAGCCAAAACACGTTCCGCGCTCGATGCGCTCGACCATGTCCAGTCCGCAGGCGTGAGCTATATCAGTGGCCTTGCTCGACCACGGCGATATAGTCCCCGGCCTCGGCACGGCAAAGAGTCTCAGCGATTCGGAGGGCAGCTCGAATACAGGATCATCACCAAGCAGCAGATCGTCGAGGCATGCGCGCGCTTCCGCGCCAAGCGAGGCGGCGACATGGACGAAATAAGCATACCGTGCGCATACCGAAGCAACGCGGCGCTCGGACTTCTGCAGAACAGTCAGTAATTTGCGCAGTCGGAAACCCGATAGCGCAGCCTGCCCCGGCAACTCCAGCATCAGATTCGAAGTCTGAGCAGGAAGTTCAATCGCAGGTTTGGACAAGCTGACGCAACCTTGATCGCAAATAGCCCGAATGATCTATTCAGTTGCTGCGTGAAATATTCGGGCTCAGGACTATTCGAGGTATCGGGATCATACCCAAGCCATGACCGGCCGGCCAGCATCAGGTATCAGGTCTTGTTTTCACCGCCAGGGGTGTAGATGGGCACCGGAAACTGCGCCACGTTTCCGCCTTCCAGCTTGCTAATCTTGCTCGCGCCCTGTTTCTCGACCTCGTCGATGCGAATGATGGCGTGCATCGGCAAATACGATTTCTGGACACCCGCGAATTCGGTTTTGATTTTCTCCTCGGAGGGGTCGACGACGACAGTGCTGCGCTCTCCGAAAACGAGCTTCTCGACCTCGACAAAGCCGAACAGGAACCCCTGTCCGACATTGCGGGCATAAATCTCGTACACCTGTCCCTGGCTTACGAAGACGATTCTGTAGAGTCGTTTGGCACTCATTTTGAACTACATACAAAAAACGGTGCGGTAGTTTACCCAAATTTCGGCGGTGAAGCCGCAGCATTTAACGCACCGTCAATTTGATCATATATGGTTAGATTATCTCTATTCTGGTGTCCGCGCGGAGGCGGAGCAAGATAATTTATGTGAACTGCTCGGCAGCGCCAAGTCACTACTTGGCTGCACTATTTGGCCTGTCTGCACTCCGGGCCGGAGGCTCCCGTCGGCCTATCGACCCGGTTCGACGAGTGATGCCATGGCACTGGTTCTGGAAATAACGAGCGCGCACAAGGAACTCCTTGGAGACGACTACGTGCGCGAGTTCAATGAGAACGGCGGCACCATCGGTCGGTCGCTCGACAACGACTGGATCCTTCCCGACCCGGACCGTTATATCTCCGGCAAGCACGCGACAGTCGATTTCAAGAGCGGCGTCTACTTTCTTGCCGACGTCAGCAGTAACGGCGTCTATGTCAATACTGACAAGGAACCGCTGGGACGGGGGAATCCGCGCCGACTGTTCGACGGCGACAAGCTCCGCATGGGCGACTTCGAATTTCTGGTATCGCTGGACGAAGGCGAGAGCCTGAGGATGCCGCCTGAGGAACCGATGACCGTTGTCCCGGATCACATCGAGCAGCTGGTCCCCGAAGAACCCATCAAAACCGGAATTCAACTCCTCGACGAGGAAGAGATAACCGGCGATGAGGAATTTCAGGCCGCGTTGTTCGGGGGTGCCGAAAAAGAATCCAGCGTCGAGAAGGCCAGCGAAATGGCCGACAATCAGCAAAATCCCTTCGCAGCGCCAGAGAAACCAAGGGACCTGACGCCTGCGGATCTGCTCGACGCCATGCTCCAAAGCGCGGGCATCAGCCGGTCCGAGATTCACCCGTCGGTCGACCCTTTAGACGTGATGCGAAATGCCGGCGGGGTCCTCAAGGTATTCATCGAGGGCATGACCGAATTGCTGAAATGCCGGACGAATCTCAAGGGTGTCTTCCGCCTCGATCAGACGATAACGATGCCGCGACAGAATAACCCGCTGAAACTGTCCGAGAGCACCAGAGAGTCGTTGAAACAATTACTGGTCGGCTCGCAAGGCGAATACCTCGGGCCGATCGATTCGGCCAAGGAAGTCTGTCGCGACCTGAAATTCCATCACGACGCCCTCCTTGCGGCGATGAATTCGTCATTCAGCGAATTCGCCGACCGCTTTGACCCGGATGAACTCAGGGAGAACTTCGACAGGACCTTAAAGAAAAGGCCGCTGTTCCAGATAATGAATCAGCTCAGATACTGGCGCCTGTATTGTGATCTTTACCCGATCATGACGCAGCGCGTCTCGGGGCAATTCCCGCATGTGTTTGGCGAAGAGTTCGTCCGGGAATACGAAAGACAGATCGCCGAGTCCAAGCGGCTCGATAGCGGCGCCGGCGACAGCCGACGGGTCGATGCCGTCGAACCCGTAGCAGAGGCACCGGCGGAGGACGAGCCGCTCCAGGACCAATCGGTCGAGGCACAGGCCAACCCGCTGGTCTGACGCCCCTGGCCGGGTGCCGGGCACCGACTAATTTGACTAATTAAGCTAGGGCCGGGTGCCGGGCACCGACTAATTTGACTAATTAGTGTGTGTCCAGAATACTCTGATTTTGGCGCCAATGATGCATGATTGCGGTGC
>JBHIDG010000081.1:0-10752 GCA_046760025.1 Woeseia sp.
ATGGAACGTGTCGACGGCGTGCAGCTTGTTGAGGTGGACTACGACAATAAAACGGCGACTGTAACGTTCGATGATACGAAAACGACAGCGGCAGAAGTCGCGCAGGCATCAACGGATGTGGGATACCCGGCGACACCCGTAAGCGACTAGCTACAACTGGTCTTTGTCTGAGTGGCTTTGCAGTCACCAGAATTGAGCGAGCATAAATATGGCATCACTTACATTAGACATATCCGGCATGACCTGTGATCACTGTGCGACAACGGCACAGAGCGCCTTGAATGAATTGCCCGGTGTTTCGGCACGGGTGTCTTTTAAAGACCGTGCCGCGGAAATCGATGCGGACACGGACGTACCGATCGACCATTTGCTCGAGGCGTTGTCAAGCAAAGGCTATCGCGGAAAACTATTGCAGCGCGATAGGAAAGAAGTCGGTGGCGAAGGGGGCGACGGGCCACACGTTGTCATCATCGGTACAGGGTCCGGTGCTTTTGCCGCTGCAATCAAAGCAGTCGAGGGCGGCGCAACAGTTACGCTGGTCGAGCGCCGCGAAATCATCGGCGGTACTTGCGTCAACGTCGGCTGCGTACCGTCCAAGATCATGATCCGCGGTGCACACCTCGCGCAGCAGCAGCGACGTAATCCATTCGACGGCCTGGCAGACAGGGAGCCGGCCATCAATCGCAGGGCGCTCCTCGTGCAACAAACTGGCCGGGTTGACGAACTGAGACACGGGAAGTACGAAAGCATCCTAGAAGAGAACGATTCGATCGAGCTCGTGAGAGGTACGGCGTCGTTCAAGGACGCGAAGAGCGTGGTGGTAAGCCGACAGGACGGCAGTGAGCAGACCCTAGACGCTGACTATGTATTAATCGCAACCGGCTCGTCTCCAGCAGTGCCACCGGTGCCGGGGCTACAGGATGTACCGTACTGGACTTCGACCGAGGCATTGTTTGCCGAGACCATACCGGGGCATTTGATCGTCATCGGCTCGTCGGTAGTCGCCGTGGAACTCGCGCAGGCATATCGTCGCCTCGGCTCCCAGGTCACGATGCTTGCGCGGACGAGTTTATTGTCGCGCGAAGACCCGGCTCTGGGCGAAGGCCTCACCGCAGCCTTCGAAAGAGAAGGCATTCGGGTCCTTTCTGGCACGAGTGCGACGCGGGTCGAGCATGAAAACAGAACCTTTATCGTAGCGATCGAGGGCGAAACGCTACGTGGCGATGCCCTGCTTGTCGCATCGGGGCGGCCCCCGAATACCGCCGATCTGAACCTTGCAGCCGTCGGCGTCGAGACGACCGCCAATGGAGCCATTGTTGTGGATGATAAAATGCGAACGTCCGCGCCGAACATCTACGCGGCAGGCGATTGCACCATTCAACCGCAGTTCGTCTATGTCGCCGCTGCGGCAGGCACTCGGGCTGCGATCAATATGACCGGTGGCGACGCCGCACTCGACCTGTCGGCAATGCCCGCGGTGATTTTCACAGATCCGCAGGTAGCAACGGTTGGTCTGTCGGAAGCCGATGCCGAAGAGGCCGGCATTAACGTTGACAGCCGGACGCTGGACCTCGAAAACGTGCCGCGCGCGCTTGCGAATTTCGAGACGCATGGGTTTGTCAAGCTGGTGGCAGATGCGGACACAAACCGTCTGATCGGTGCCCAAATCCTGGCACCGGAGGCGGGTGAGATGATTCAGGCGGCAGCACTGGCGATTCGCAATGAAATGACCGTGCATGAGTTGGCCGATCAACTGTTTCCTTATCTCACCATGGTCGAAGGCCTGAAACTTTGTGCGCAGACATTTTTCAAGGACGTCAAGCAGCTTTCCTGTTGCGCGGGTTGACCGCCTTGAGGCGTCGACAACGCGATAACTAACGTGAAGACATTATCTATGAAAACGCCGATTTGCCCAACCTGCAACTGTTCACTGGTAAGGCTGAAGATCAGCAAAGACAAAGCCGCGACCAGTCGCTACGAGGGCGAAGATTACTACTTCTGTTGCCAGGGGTGCGTGGATATATTTGTCACGGATCCGCAGAAATATTTGCAGGAAATCAGCGATTTTATAGTATGCCCCAGCTGCTTGGGGCAGAAACCACGACATTTGGCCGTCAAGGAAGAGATTGCTGGGCAAGAAGTCTACTTCTGTCGTTGTCCCCACTGCATCGACGCATTCAGAGAAAAACCCGATCATTACCTGAATCGCCTCGCGTGGTCATAGATCCTATCGGACCGATATTAAGGGGTATTGTTTAAATGAGCGCTTTTTTCAAACAGATCGCATCTCTCGCGGGCGCAGCAATCGCGGCCGCATGTTGCCTCGGCATTCCTGCAGTTTTGGCAGCGCTTGGTACAGCCGGGCTTGGTTTTATCATTCACGATGCTTATTTGTTTCCGCTTTATGTTGGTTTCGCAGGGCTGAGTTTGTGGCTCCTCTATCGGTCTGCCCAATCACATAATTCCTTGGCCCCGTTCTGGTTGTCTCTTGGAGGGGCGACATTCGGCGGCGTCGGTTTGTGGTTCATGGTGACCGGCATATTTCCTCAGCCGTGGTCCGTGTATGTGGGCCTGCTGGTACTGGTCGCGGGGTCGGTCTGGGATTTTGCCAATGGCCGACGGAAAGTTGTCACGGTGGGAGAGATCCCTGTTGTGGAAGATCAGGATGCGCCACAAAGTACACAGCGACGAGTACTGACGGGCGCGGCGCTGAGTGTTGCCGCAGCCGGTGCCTTCTACGGCATGTATAAATCTGTGGATGTGCTGGTCCCGAAAGCGGAAGCTGATGAAGTGGCGTGTTGGGGGATCAATGAGTGCAAAGGGACCACGGCATGCACGACCGCGTTCAATGCCTGCACCGGACAGAATGAGTGTAAAGGACAGGGCTACATTTACGTGCCCGAGAAAGAGTGTTACACGCGCGGCGGCGAGCTTCTGAAGGGGTCGCCCGGAGACCCGGCGACGCCCAATTAAATAACAGGTCTGGCGCAAGGCCGACCATCAACCGGATAGTCGAATTCAAAAGCTCCTTGCAAACGACGATTCCACGAGCTACGCAGGCCAATGAGCGTAGCTGCCACTGCGCAAGATACACTGGCCCAGGTCGGATTAGGGCTGAGGCCCGCAATGTATCAAAAGGCCCGGCGCGGAGAGGTCCCGGTCGACTGGCTTGAGCTGATCACTGAAAACTTCATGGTGCCCGGTGGGCAACCCCTTGCGGTACTCGAGGATGTATGCCGCCATTGTCCGATCGCATTTCACGGTGTCTCCATGAACTTGGGTGGAACCGACCCGCTCGATCAGAATTACCTTCGTGAACTGAAACGACTGATTGCAAGATTTCAACCACTATTTGTTTCTGATCATTTGTGTTGGACCCGACACGGCGGACAGCATCTGCATGACTTGCTACCGCTGCCATACGACGAGAGCGTCATCGCTCACGTCGCGCGTCGGATCGAAACAGTACAGGAAATACTCGGACGACAGATCCTGATCGAGAACCTCTCCAGCTACGTTGAGTTCGACTGGAGCGACATGCCCGAGTGGGATTTTTTGAGTAGCGTAGCTGAACGCGCTGACTGTCTCATTTTGCTCGATCTCAACAACGTCGTCGTCAGCGCACACAATCACGAGTTTGAGCCGCACCTATATCTGGATGCCGTGCCGGCGGCACGCGTGGCGCAGCATCATATTGCCGGGCATAGCGAGAGTGGTTCACTGAAGATCGATACGCACGATCACCCGGTCTCTGATCGCGTCAGAGCAATTTATCATGACGCGCGGACACGATTTGGCGCGGTGCCCGTCTGCCTCGAACGCGATGACCATATTCCTGATCTCGATGATCTATTGAACGAACTCACGTGGATAACATGTGCAGTCGCAGAGAGTAAACCATGAGTGCTTCCCGGTTGAGTGATCTCCAATCGATTTTCTGCGAATTCCTGTTGCGCGGATTGCATGAAGATCAAATTGCCGCACAGTTGCGCCCGCCTGGAAATCAACAGGCGGTACAACGACTGGACATCTATCGGAACGGCTATTTCACTCGCCTCGAGAAGGCGCTGGCCCACGATTTTCCGGTGAGTGAACGCACTTTAGGCTGGAAGTGCTTTGCACGACTGGCTGGCGATTACGTTTTGGCCCACCCGTCGCAATACCCGAGTCTCAGAAATATCGGTCATGGATTTGCGGACTGGCTGCGGGTTCACGCAGGCACCGCGATTGCCGATCTGGCCGCCATTGAATGGGCCATCATGAGTGTGTTTGATGGGCCCGACTCTACAACAGTCGAGTCGGAGCGCATGGATGCTTTTGCGCCAGCTGACTGGCCGAATATGTACATAACGCTTGTGCCAACGCTCACGTTGTTATCGCTAACGAGTAACGCCGATGATGTATGGCGGGAACGTGGGGCGGGGCGGAAACTGGAAGAATCATCGACCCGATGTATCGCCATTTCACGCGGTGAGCAGTTTCAACCAAAACTGTACGGTCTGGATACAACATCGTTTGCAGTATTGGAAACTCTTTGGAAGGAGCCGCGCCTCGCCACCGTTAGCGAACGCCTTGCACAACGGCAAGTTTCGGAGAAGGTACCAGAATCGGTCGCGAAGGCGCTGCACATAGCATTTGCCAATAATTGGGTGGCTGTCGTTAGCACGTCAAACTCAGAAACCGGCCTGTAACGCAGAGCCTTTCGCCAAAATAATCAAAAAAATCGGAGAGGTGACATGAAATCTTTTGACTTGGTTGTGATCGGTGCTGGAACAGCGGCTATGTCCACCGCTAACAAATGCGCTTCAACAGGATGGTCCGTCGCGATTGTTGATGAACTTCCGTACGGAGGCACTTGCGCGCTGCGCGGCTGCGATCCGAAGAAAATGCTGCGCCGTGGTGCTGAGCTTGTCGATGCTGTGCGTCTGATGCGTGGCAAAGGAGTAGAAACCGATTTACTGCGCATCAATTGGCCCGACCTGATGGCCTTCAAGCGTACTTTCACAGACAAGATGCCTGACCGTGTCGAAGGCGGCCTCACCAGGAACGGTGTGGAGACTTTTCACGGTACAGCGCGCTTTGTAGATCACAATAGCGTCGATATTGACGGTGAAATTCTGGAGGGTCGCTACATCCTGATAGCGACCGGTGCGCGCCCGCGTGACGTCCAAGTAGCAGGCGCCGAGTATTTGATCGACAGCACAAAATTCATGGAGTTGGAGGCGCTGCCGAAACACATCCTGTTCGTCGGCGGCGGCTTCATTTCATTCGAGTTCGCGCACATTGCGGCCCACGCCGGCAGCGCTGTTCACATTATCGACCACGGTGCCCGCCCGCTTAAAGCGTTCGATCCCGATCTTGTCGATAAGCTCATTCAGCGTACAGAAAACATCGGTATTGAGTTTCATCCGCACTCAGACCTTCGCCGTATCGAGCAAGTCGATGACGGCTTCACAGTGACTGCGGCACGTAACGGCAATGAACAGAACTGGGGCGTTGACCTGGTCGTCCATGGGGCCGGACGCGTCGCAGCGCTGGATCGGCTTGACCTTGAGGCGGCGAACGTGGAGTCCAGCGATAAGGGTGTCAGGGTTAACGAGTACCTGCAAAGCGTCTCGAATCCTGCTGTTTATGCAGCCGGCGATTCAAGTGATACAGACGGCTGGCCGCTGACACCGGTCTCCTTTGTCGAAGGCCGGGTTGCGGCTGCCAATATGCTGAAGGGCAATAACAGGACTGCCGACTATCGGGGCGTACCGACTGCCGTCTTTACGGTCCCGGAGCTTACCCGCGTAGGATTCCTGGAGTCCGAGGCAACGGAGCTGGACCTCGATTATCGTGTGAAGTTTACCGATACCGGCGGTTGGTATTCGAACATGCGTGTCGGCGAGGACTGCGCTGCTGTCAAAGTCCTCATAGACAATCAGAAAGATGAGATTTTGGGGGCGCACCTTTTTGGACCGGAGTACGCGGAACTCGTCAACACTTTCGGTTTGGCGATCAAGTTCGGGTTGAAGACAGCCGATTTGAAGAAGATGGTCAGCGCGTATCCATCGGTTGGGTCCGACCTGGCCTCACTGATATAGATCCGGCATTGGTCTCTGGTTAGGTCAGGATCGACCGCTTAATTTTGATCAAGGAAATCCTCGTCGAATAGAACAGGCTTCAGATGAAAGCTCAAGCTGCAGGGTTCATCGAGGCCTTCCTTTTCACATTGTTTGACAAAGTCCGCGAGGATGGCTCGAACGTCTTTTAGCGCAGCTATTTTCTCGTCCACAAGCTGAATTTGCTCATTCGCCATGTCCCGCCCAAGCCGGCAGGTCGCGTTAACACTCTTCTTCAAATCCAGCAGCTCGCGTATTTGCCGAATCGTAAAGCCTGCCTTCTTCGTCCTGAAAATAAACTCCAACCTCTCAAGATCATCGCCTGCATAGAAACGATAGCCATTGGCTCGGCGTTTTGGATTAAGGAGCCCCATTTTCTCGTAATAGCGTAGTGTTTCACGGGACAGTCCGCTGGCTCTGATGACTCCATCGACTGAAAGTGCTTTCACAGGCAAGTCTCCAAGGCATATTCGAAAATAGTAGTTGACCTGGTTCTATAGTACCAGGTGTAAGCTATTGGTCTGGCTACCCTTTCTACATCGACAGGCAGGGAATTGTGGATAAAGACGCATCAACTGATTCGCACAGGATTATGGCTGCGACGACCGGTGACGCGATTGGCATCAGCGCGTTCGCATCGTTTATCGGCCTGTGTTGCATTGGCCCCTGGGCGGTTGTTTTGTTCGGCGTCTCGGGCGCGGTAACGATGGCCCGTTGGGCGCCGTTTCGGCCGTACATCATCGGGGTGGCCGCCATCATGCTCGCTTGGGCATTTTGGCGCGTATATAGGCCGCAACCAGTCTGCGAGGATGGATCCTGTCCGACCGGTCCATCAATTTGGTTGAAAGTGATGTTGTGGGTAGCGGGAGTAATGATTGTGCTCGCATTTTTCGCCGACGACTTGCAGTGGATATTGGTTGATCCGACTCCGGAGGGATTACGGCAATGAGAAAGGTTTTAGTGTTCGGTCTCGTGTCCGCGCTTACGATTTTGGCCGCCTGCGGCCAACAATCAGAGCAATCTGTTATGAGTGAGCAAAACGACCAGTCCCATTCGGGCGAAAACTCTTATGTCGTTTTGGGGAAAGACCTTCAGCAGCTCAAAGACGACTTCAACGCGAATGAGGGAAGAGTCAGGCTCATGTTCATCAGCGGACCAACGTGTGGGATATGCCTCAGGGGAATGGCAGATCTCAATGATGCGTTTCTTGCCGCGAGCCAGAATGACGATCGATTGGTAACTTTCGTCGTGCACGTGCCAACGCTTGGCGCCAAGGAGAAGCACGCTGCGGACTCGATCGCGCTCCTCCGTGGGCCTCGGATACATCATTACTGGGAAGAATCCGGAATCATCGGTAGCCATTACACGGAGGTCATGGACGTCAACATGTATGTCTGGGATTTTTGGGCGATCTATGGCCCGGAGGCACGTTGGGATCGGACGCTGCCGCCGAAGCCAGACTACTACGAGCATCAGCTCGGCGTATCGCGAGGCGAGTTTCGCGGGTTCCCACAGAAAAGAGTCCTGGATGCGGAACGATTTGCGGCCGAGACAAGCAAATTCCTGGATCGTGTCGATTCGAGCCGATTTGCAAAGCATGCAGATCGCGAGCTGAACGAGCAGGAGTTGTTAGCAGACGGGACGACAATTCCAGTGGTCGCTCAACCCCGCAATGTAGCGGTCAGCCAGCACATCCGAAACCGTGGCGGCTATAGGAATCTAAAGCGAATTCAGGCATTGGAAATGCGCGGTAATCTCGAGGTCGAGGGGCGCAGCTATCCATTGACCGTTACTATGGCACGACCCAATCTGTTAAGTCGCAGCATCACAAACGGTGATCGAACGTCAGTGGCCGAATTGACCGCGGATGGTGAGTTGACGATTGACACCGACGTTGAACGCGGCCTCCCAGTTGCGCTCGAATTAAAATTGCTGCGAACATTTGAGTTCGATGGTCGACTCGTCGAGTGGCCGGACAAGGGTCATCAGGTATCGATGAGTGGAATGCAGAAAATTGGACGTGTGCTTTCCTGGAAGCTCGATCTTGTGCAGAGCAGCGGGCAGCACTGGCACCTATTTGTCAACAGTCACGGCGGCGACATCGTGATGGCCAACATGCTGGACGAAAACGAAAGGCCTGAGTATTCGATTCTCCAAAGCGATTTCAGAGAAACGTCGGGGTTCAAATACCCTCATCGAATTGAGTATGTCAACGCTAACGGGAAGTCGCTGGGGGTCGAGGTGATCGATGAAATAACTATTGAAGAACAGGCATTCGACCTAGCCAATGAAACTGTGGCGCACTGAGCGGACCAAGGGAATGCAGAAATTGGACTCGCGAATCGAGCATAGTCTTGAGCCGATCGTCGCTCGCTGGGCCGACCAGGACAAGGGCCTGCTTTTCCCTCTTTTTCAACTGATTGCCTCAGGGAAACCGCACGACGACGCAAGATTGGCCGAAAATCTGGGTAGAGGAAAGGATTCCATCAATGCTGTGCTGAGCACGAGTCTGGCAGAGATTGATTCACATGGACATGTTTCAGAGCTTTTTGGCATAACCGGTGAACCAACACCGCATCGCATCGAAGTCGGCGAAATAACGTTGTACAGCTGCTGTGCCTTGGTGGCACATACGGTACCGGCAATCATGCAGCAGGCTGTCACCGTAGAATCAATCGACCCGATCAATGGCAGCAAGATAAAACTAGCGATATCCGCTGATTCCGAACTCCAGTACTTTGACCCTATGACAGCCTGTGGTTCTATGGTTGATTGCGCAGTCGAAGAGGTCATAGCGAGTCCGCGGACCAAATTCTGTTGTCATGTAAAACATTTCGCTACATCTGAATCCGCAAGGGAGTTTTCTAATAAAAGTCCAGCTCGTTATGTGATGACGATTGAGGGATTTCACGAAGCCGCGCAATGGCTATACCGCCGAATTTGGCGATAAGAAATTCTTCTCTAGAGCAGTCAATCCAAGCCGGATCAATTTGCAGATTCGCCCGTTGAGGTATGCGGGACTTTTGCGTGATTGCGTTGTGCGCGGTTGTGCACTGTGGTGAATTTCATGCAACGAGCGTCCTCACGGTACTCTTTTAAAAACAACAACTTACTAATGAGCGACCTAACTTCGAACCAGGTGGTCGGGAGTTCGAGTCTCTCCGGGCGTGCTATCTCCTTAATGAGATCTGGGTGCCGTGCGGGAATATAGCGGAAGGGCTAAAAAGACGTGGTTAGTCACAAGATTTCTACTGAATTGGGACCAATCACGTATGTTCGGTTTGCAAAGTGGAGTATATTGAAAACCGATTCTTACCCGATTATCGAGCTTGCGGGCTTCAGAGCCCTTATCCTCCTTTCTCGGTTCCCGACATTTAGGAGGCTCGAGTGACCACGAAACTTCACATCGGAAACATCCCGCCCACAGCGACAGATAAAGACCTTGAAATCATGTTTCGACAATTCGGGCTCGTCGAGTCTGTAGGTATTACAAAAGATCCGCATACTGGTCTGAGCAAGGGATGTGGATATGTGGAAATGTGTAACGAAATGGATGCCGAATCTGCCATCAGTCGACTCAACTTCAGTCAATATGGTGGCCGAACAATTGGCGTTAGCAGAGCCCGGATACCTCAATCAGGAAATTGACAATCGTGTCAAGTCCAATTTGCGTCAAGGTAAAGCGCATTCGCCTTGTCCCTTTCGGTAGGGCCGATTGCAATCCCAATCGTTTCCTGAGTAGTCAAGTGATCGTCGCGTTCCACGCATCAGTCACGCCTTTGCCTCATTGACCCGCAGCACTATGTGATCGATCTGCCGGCCATTGAGCTCTGAAATGGCCTGCTGACCGTATTCCCTCAACATCTCGACGAAGCCAAAGCCTCGGGAGCGACCAGTGTATCTTGCCGTGATTACCCGGGCGGCTGTCACGGCGCCGAAAGGGCTGAATAGATTTTCGAGATTAGCGTCCGAGGTGCCCAAGGGCAAATTGCCTACGTAGATTTTCATATTGCCAGATTCCTTGCCCGATGATCGAGCATCGCAGTGCGCATTGCCGTGAATCAGGCAACATTGACTGGTATTGGCGCCTCGCTGACATTGTGTCAACGGGATCGAGATTAGAAGCGATTGCCGGCTTTTGACGGTGAATGGATATCAGGAAAGAGCCGGGGCAGAGGTCTCTAATGTGAATGTACAGTACAGGAGGCGGTACCTAATAGCACTGAATTTGGCGATGTACCTGATGTTTCAAGCTGGGGCGTAGGCTGCACGAAGTCCCCAGCCGCAGAAAGCAGCCGCTGTGCGTGATTAAGCGTGAAAGTTGAGTCTTTTGTCTTCATCTGACGCTATATGCGCGGCACCGATTATCAGGGTATTGATGTGCCGACATATGGCAACGGCCCATAGCAGATAGAGCAACAAGGTCGGGAAGTAGTGAATATGATCCACCGCGATTGTGTCTCTCGTGGACGGCACGCTTGTTAGTTCGCGCAACAGGCGTATACTGCGCTCCCCCCCTACACATCGCGTCTATCGAGTTTGCCGGCATCGTGCCTACATCCTCTTGAGCGGTTATTGAAACTATAGGAGGTATCATGGGCAGGAAACTTTATGTCGGAAATCTACCGTACTCAGCCGATCAGCAGTC
>JBHIDG010000082.1:0-10746 GCA_046760025.1 Woeseia sp.
TGCAGTGCAACAAGAACACCTGCCCGACCGGTATCACGACGCACGATAAACGCCTGCAACGCGGACTCGTGCCCGAAGACAAGGCGCAGCGGGTGTATCAATACTCGAAAAACATGCGCAAGGAGATCGGCATCATCGCGCATTCCTGCGGCGTCCCCGAGCCGCGCAGGCTGAAGCGCTTCCATTGCCGCATCGTGCAGGAGGACGGCCGGTCGATCCCCCTGAACGAACTCTATCCGGACGTAGAACCGAGAAAAGTCGCGTGAGTCCTAGTTCGGAAATATCGTAAACGTCCTGTTCTGCTTCAGCCGGTATGTGCCGAAGTCGCGCTGATCGAGCGTAAATACTTCGTACAAGGCCTCGCGCCGGGCGACGTGCACCAATGTTGCGTCTGCGAAATCCATGGGCTGATCCCGATATTTGCTCATAAGCGAGCGAATCCCGGGCAGATCCTCATTGCCGACCGTCAATATCCCCAACGCGCCGCGCGCGACCATGTCGAGCAACGCGTCTTGCGCGGCCGTGGAAGAATCCAACAGGTACATTGCTTCCGTAACTGGCATCCAGAAGGTCTTGCTGCCTGGCGCAGCCCAGCATGTCTTCCGACAGCCGGTGCAGGGCTTCGCGGATACCGTTCGAAATCATTCCCGATCCGCAACGGGAGAATACGGGGAGAACGGTTAGAAAAGAGCTTCCGGCATCGCCATGACCGCGTCGCTGCCGGACACCGCAGCCTGCCGGTATCCGCTCGCCCTGGGCAGGATGTGTTCCGCATAAAAGCGAGCTGTCATCAGCTTTGCTCCCAGGAAAGCCGAATCCGGATTGCCGTCGGTCAGGCGGCGAGTCGCCGCCAGCGCCGCCCGCGCCATCTGCCAGCCGCCAACGACCGTGCCGGCCAGCATCAGCAAATTCACCGACGAAGATCCCGGTGCGTTCGGGTCGCTCTGCGCGTTCGCGATCAGCCACTTCACGCCGGCATCGAGATCATCGATACCGGCCGATAGAGCATTCGAAATGTCCATGAGCCCATCAAGGGCAGCAATTTCATCATTCAGCGCCCGCATCTCCGAAATCAACGCATTCATTGCGTTGCCTTCATCGGCAATAATCTTGCGGCCCGCGAAATCGTTGGCCTGGATACCGGTCGTGCCTTCGTAGATCGTTAGGATGCGCGCGTCGCGCATGTATTGCGCAGCGCCGGTCTCCTCGACGAAACCCATTCCCCCGTGGACCTGTACGCCCAGCGACGTCAGCTCCTGTGCGACTTCCGTGAACCACCCCTTGACCACCGGCGTGAGCAGCGCCGCTCTTTCATTTGCCACCGATCGCTGATCCGCGTCGACACCGTGGTGCATGACGTCCATGCTTGCAGCCGTCGAGTACACGGTCGCGCGCATGGCTTCGACGAGTGACTTCATAACCAGCAGCATGCGTCGCACGTCGGCGTGATGGATGATCGTCACCCGACCTTTCTCACCCGGTGCCCGGCCCTGTATTCTTTGTCGCGCATACGCTCTTGCCGACTGATAGGCGCGTTCACTGACCGCCAGGCCCTGGATGCCGACATTGATGCGCGCGTGATTCATCATCGTGAACATGCAGGCCAGGCCTTTGTTTTCCTCGCCGACGAGATAGCCGATCGCGCCCTCGCCGTCGCCGTAGTTCAAGACGCAGGTCGGGCTGGCATGGATGCCGAGCTTGTGCTCGATGGATGCGCAATACACATCGTTGCGCATGCCGGCGCCGCCGTTCGCATCCGGCAGATATTTCGGTACGAGAAACAGCGATATTCCGCCCACGCCTTCGGGCGCGTCCGGCGTTCGCGCCAATACCAGATGCACCACGTTTTCCGAAAACTCCTGGTCACCCCAGGTGATGAATATCTTCGTGCCCGATAGTCTGTAGTGATCTCCCTCCGGGACCGCCCTGGTCTTCACGGCGGCCAGGTCCGAGCCGGCCTGTGGCTCCGAGAGATTCATCGTGCCGGTCCATTCGCCGCTGACCATCTTCGGCAGGTATTGCTGTTTGAGCTCACGGCTCGCGTGCGCATCGATAGCGACGATGGCGCCTCCCGTCAGCAAGGGACACAGGGAAAACGAGAGATTGGACGATTGCCACATTTCCATCGTGGCCGCGGCAACCGTCCCGGGCAGACCCATGCCGTCGTATTCGGGCGAACACTCGACCAACTGCCAGCCGCCGTCGACGAACTGCCGGTAGGCGTCTGCAAAGCCGTCGGCAACGATCACCGTCTTGTTCTCGACCCGGCAACCCTGGCGGTCGCCGGAAACGTTCAGCTTACCCAATACTTCTCTTGAAAATCTGGCCGCTTCCTCGAGCACCTGATCGACGACGTCCACGGTGAGGTGCCCGAAATCGGGCATCTCGAGAATTCGGTCGAGTCTTGCCAGGTCCCGAATCACGAAGCGCATGTCTTTCAGCGGTGCGTCGTACTCACTCATGTCACAGCTTGCGGGGCATGTACAGGTCCGTGATCGTGCCGTCGAATGCTTCCGCGGCAAATGCGACCGTTTCCGATAATGTCGGGTGCGGGTGAATCGTCAGGCCGATGTCAGACGCATTCGTGCCCATCTCGATCGCCAGCCCCACTTCGGCGATCAGGTCGCCCGCGTGTGGACCGACGATGCCGCCTCCCAGCACCTGACCGGTCGTTTTGTCAAACAGGAGCTTGGTGAAGCCGTCTTCACCCCCTATCGCAAGCGCCCTGCCACTGGCAGCCCAGGGAAATTTGGCTTTCTCATACGCTACGCCGTCACGCTTCGCGTCCGTTTCGGTCAGGCCGATCCATGCGACTTCAGGATCGGTATAGGCGACCGACGGGATCACGCGGACATCGAACGAACTTTTTTCGCCGGCCGCAACCTCCGCAGCCACTTTGGCCTCGTGCGTCGCTTTGTGCGCGAGCATCGGATCGCCGACGATATCGCCGATCGCAAATATGTACGGCACGTTGGTTCGCATCTGCTTGTCGACGGCAATGATGCCGCGTCGATCAACTTCGACGCCCGCCAGATTCGCGTCCAGTCGATTGCCGTTTGCGCTTCGACCGACCGCGATCAACACGCGATCGAACAGCTCGTTGCCTGATTCTTTTTCGCCCTCGAAGCGAACTTCGATGCCGGGAACCGTCGCGCGCAAGCCCGTCACTTTCGTGGCGAGTAATATTTTTTCGTAAAGCTTTTCGATTTTTTTCTGCAACGGCCTGACGAGGTCGGAATCCGTTTCCGGCATCAGGGAATCGGTCAGCTCTATAACGGTAACACTCGTACCAAGCGAGTTGTAGACACAAGCCAACTCGAGCCCAATGATGCCGCCGCCCACGACCAGCAATCGTTTCGGCAAAGGATCGATTTCGAGTGCGCCGGTTGAGTCCATGATGCGCGGATCCTCGGGCGTGCCTGGCAGCCGGGCGCTTTGCGACCCGGCCGCGATGATGCACTGCTTGAAATCGATAGTCTCGCCCGTATCCAGAATCAGCCGGTTGGCCGATTCGAATTTGGCGGCACCGTGAACGACGTTGACTTTTCTTTGTCCGGCAAGATGTTTGAGGCCGCCCGTCAGGCGCCCGACGACCTGGTTCTTCCACTCCCGAAGCGCCAGCGCATCGATTGTCGGCACGCCGAACTGGATGCCGTGCTTGCCCATCCGTGCAGCATCGTCGATGACCTTCGCGGCATGCAAGAGCGCTTTCGACGGGATACAGCCGACGTTGAGGCAGACGCCGCCGAGGTCCGGATAGCGTTCGACCAGCGTGGTTTCCAGGCCAAGGTCAGCTGCCCTGAAAGCGGCGGTATAACCACCCGGTCCCGAACCGATGACGACGAGTTCCGTACTATGCGCATGGGTCGAGTCCGCTTTGGGTGCCTGTTCCTTGACCTGCGCCGCCGCGGTGATCGCAGCCTGTTGCTCGGCCGGAGTCATGAGCATCGTCTTTTCGATCCCGCCTTCATCGGCAACCTCGACCGCGACGATGGGATCACCGGCCGAAACCTTGTCGCCGACCGCAACGTGCAATGCGGTGACTCTGCCAGCCTGCGTTGCCGGCACGTCCATCGACGCTTTGTCCGTCTCCAGAACGATCAGCGAGTCTTCGACCTCGACTTGATCGCCGAGTTTGACGAGTACCTCGATGACATCGACATCGGAGAAGTCGCCCAGGTCCGGGACGACCAGATCGTTCACGTTGCCCACTAATCTATGCCCTCGACAAGGGTATCCATGTCACGGAGCGCTTCGACGAGAAACGTGGTAAAGCGCACGGCGTAAGCGCCGTCGATTACGCGATGATCATAGGACAGCGACAAAGGCAACATGAGCCGCTGCAAGAACTTCTTGCCGTTCCAGACCGGTTGCATGGATGATCTCGAGACGCCCAGAATCGCGACTTCGGGCGCATTCACGATAGGCGTAAACGCCGTGCCGCCGATTCCACCGAGGCTGGACACCGTGAAACTCGCGCCCCGGAGCTGGTCGGCCTTCAGTTTGCCCTGGCGTGCCGCGGTCGACAGTTCGGCGAGCGATTCCGCCAGTTCGAAGAGGTTCATTCTGTCCGCATCACGTATGACCGGCACCATCAGTCCATTCTCGGTATCTGCAGCGAAACCGAGGTGAAAGTAGTTCTTCCGGACGAGAGACTCACCGTCGTCCGACAGCGAAGAATTGACCTTCGGAAATGCCTTCAGCGTTGCGACGCAGGCTTTCAGGATGAATGCCAGCGGTGTCAGGCTGAAGCCCTGTGCCTTGATCGAGGCCTTCAGTTCCTGCCGTCTCCTTTCCAGCCGCGTAATATCGGCGAGATCATGCTGCGTCACATGCGGGATGTTGAGCCAGCTTGCCTGCAGGCGCGAACCGGAGATCTTTTGAATTCGTGTCAGTGGTACGGTCTCGACTTCGCCGAACCTCGAAAAATCGATGCCCGGCAGTGTCGGTATTGCAGGGCCGGCCTGTTGCTCGCGGTCAAGGATCGCTTTTACGTGTGCTTTGACATCGTCGTGCAGTATCCTGTTCTTGAGGCCCGATCCCTTTACCCTAATCAGGTCGACGCCGAGCTCACGTGCCAGCTTGCGCACAGACGGGCTGGCATGCGCCTTGGAGAAACCGGCTTCGTCGATCGGTGGATGATCGGATTCGGCCCGCGGCGCTCGTGCGGGCTTCGGCGCCGCTGCCGCAACGTCGTGCTTCGCAGCCGGCTTCTCCACCGGCGGCCTTTCCGCCGCTTGAATAATCACGATTGGCGAACCCTCGGACACGGTATCGCCGACATGGACGAGCAGCGCCTCGATCGTGCCTGCAAGCACGGCCGGCACGTCCATTGCGGCTTTGTCCGATTCCAGCGTGATCAGCGGGTCGTCGACGGCGATGCTGTCTCCGGCTGCAACATGGACTTCGATGACGTCGACGTCGGTGAAGTCACCGATGTCCGGCACCGACAGGGTGTGTTTACCACCTGTTGCCCTTGTATCGGCATCCGGCGAGGCAACGACCGTGGTGTCCCCTTGCTCCAGATTCGCTTCGAGAGCCGGCGTCAGCACGACCGTATCGCTGACCTCGACTCTGAGACGGCCGATGATGTCGCCGGTCGAGACCTTGTCGCCGACAGCGACAGCGAGCTCTTCGATAGTGCCGGGCTCGCTGGCCGGCACATCCATCGAGGCCTTGTCGGTCTCCAGTGTAATCAGACCCTCTTCGCGGTCGACCTTGTCGCCGGCTTTGACCAGCACTTCGATGACGTCGACGTCAGAAAAGTCGCCGAGGTCCGGAATCGCGATGTCGATAAGTTTTGCCACAGGCCTGCTTCGCCCGCCTAGAGTGCTACAGGATCGGGCTTGTCGGGATCGATGCCGTATTTCTCGATCGCGTTGCCCACGGTCTTCTGATCGAGCGTGCCAACATCGGCGAGCGCCTTGAGTGTCGTGACAGTTATATAGCGATTGTCGACTTCAAAGTGCTGACGCAACGCCTTTCGCCCGTCACTCCGGCCGAAGCCGTCGGTGCCGAGCGTCACATATGGGCCAGGTACCCAGCGCTGAATCTGATCGGGCACGATCTTCATGTAGTCGGTCGCAGCTATATAAGGCCCCGGCCGGTCGGCAAGTTTTTGTTCCAGGTAACTCTTGCGGGGTGTTTCTTCGGGATGTAGCTGGTTCCATCTTTCGGTCGCCAATGCATCGCGACGCAGCTCGTTAAAGCTCGTTACCGACCAGACATCGGACATGATCCCGAAATCCTCTTTCAGCAATGACGAGGCAGCGATCACCTCGCGAAGGATCGTACCCGAGCCCATCAGTTGCGGGCGAATCGTGCCCTGTCCACCGACGTCCAGCAGGTACATGCCTTTCAATATACCGTCTTCGATACCGGCAGGCATCGGCGGATGCACGTAATTCTCGTTCATACAGGTGATGTAATAAAAGACGTTCTCCTGCTCGCCGATCATCCTTCTCAGGCCATCCTGGATGATCACGGCGAGCTCATAGGCATAGGTCGGATCATAGGACACGCAATTCGGCACGGTCGATGCCTGCACGTGGCTGTGGCCATCCTGGTGCTGCAGGCCTTCGCCGGCCAGGGTCGTCCTGCCGGAGGTGCCGCCGATCAGGAAACCGCGTGACTGAAGATCCCCTGCCGCCCAGATGAAGTCGCCGATGCGCTGGAAGCCGAACATCGAGTAATAGATGTAAAACGGCACCGTCTGAACGTGGTGATTGCTGTACGAGGTACCCGACGCGAGCCAGGAACAGAAGGCGCCGGCCTCGTTGATCCCTTCCTCGAGAATCTGCCCCTTCTTGTCCTCGCGGTAGTACATGAGCTGATCGGCGTCCTGCGGCGTGTACAGCTGGCCCATGGAGGAATAGATCCCTATTTGTCGAAACATGCCTTCCATGCCGAACGTCCTGGCTTCATCCGGCACGATCGGGACGATATGCGGCCCGACCTGTTTGTCTCGCACCAGCGCCGTGAGTATTCGCACGAACGCCATCGTAGTCGATGCCTCGCGCTCTCCGGTTCCCACGATCTGGGTCTTGAAGATCTCGATCGGCGGCACCGGCAGTGGTTTCGATTTGGTCCGTCGTTCGGGCAGGTATCCGCCGAGTACTCGTCTCCGTTCGTGCAGGTATTCGATCTCCAAGCCGTCAGCCCTGGGCTTGCAGTAAGGAACGTCTTCGATCTCCTTATCGGACACCGGAATATTGAAGCGGTCGCGAAACTCCTTCAGCGCATCGACATCCAGTTTCTTTTGCTGGTGCGCGATATTCTGACCTTCGCCGGCCGCGCCCATGCCGAATCCCTTGACCGTTTTTGCGAGGATGATCGTCGGCTGACCTTTGTGCCTCACCGCGTTGTGATAGGCGGCGTAAACCTTGCGCGGGTCATGGCCGCCCCGATTCAGCTTCCATATCTCGTCGTCCGACATATTCGCGACCATTTCCTTGGTCTCGGGATATTTACCGAAAAAATGCTCGCGGACGTAGCTACCTCCTTTCGATTTAAAATTTTGATATTCGCCGTCGACACACTCTTCCATTACCCGGCGCAGGAGACCGGAGTGATCCCTGGCGAGCAGCCGGTCCCAGCGCGACCCCCAGATCACCTTGATGACATTCCAGCCGGCGCCGAGAAATGCTGCCTCGAGTTCCTGGATGATTTTCCCGTTGCCCCGGACAGGGCCGTCGAGGCGCTGAAGATTGCAGTTCACGACGAAGATCAGGTTGTCGAGTCCTTCCCATACGGGCATCGTGATCGCGCCCATGGACTCCGGCTCGTCCATCTCGCCGTCGCCGAGAAAACACCAGACTTTGCGATCGCCGGGTGCAATCATCTCGCGATGCTCGAGATAGCGCATGAAGCGGGCTTGGTAAATCGCCATCATGGGACCGAGGCCCATCGACACGGTCGGGAACTGCCAGAAGTCCGGCATCAGCCATGGGTGCGGATAGGAGGACAGTCCGCCTCCCCCGACCTCCTGGCGGAACCGGTTCAGGTGGTCTTCGTTCAGTCGTCCCTCGAGATAGGCCCGCGCGTAGATACCGGGCGATGAATGTCCCTGGAAGAAAACAAGGTCACCGCCCTGCTGCCCGGTCGCGGCCCGCCAGAAATGATTGAACCCGACCTCGTACAAGGTGGCCGACGAGGCGTAACTCGAAATATGTCCGCCGTACTCGGTGCTCAGCTTGTTGGCCTGAACGACCATCGCCATCGCGTTCCAGCGAATATAGGCTTCGATGCGTCGCTCGATGGAGCGATCCCCCGGGTATTCGGCCTGTCTGCCCACGGTAATCGTATTGAGGTAAGCGGTGTTTGGACTGTACGGCAGGTACGCGCCGGAGCGGCGCGCAAAGTCGATCATCTGGTTCAGCAGAAAATGGGCCCGCTCCGGGCCATGATTGCTCAGCACCGAATCGATCGACTCGAGCCACTCACGCGTTTCGCTAGGATCGATATCGTCAAATCGGCTGAAATCGCTCATGTTTTCCCATTCTTCTTCAAGCGACGAACTCACGCATCTACACCACGTGAATTAAAGAAGTTGTCCTGCTAGGATCACCGCTCGATCGCGGTCGGTCAACCTTAGGTTATCATTGATATGCAGAATCTGCTGCCCGAAATCAACAGGCACAACAAGAGCATCGGGATTACTCAATCAGTCGGCCGCCCGGGCAGTAAGGTCCTGGCTGGCATCGACCAGCTGCTTCTGATCCTGCCGACGAAAGTGCCGTCCGGACTCTGGCGCAAGGTCCAGCAAGGCAACAAGATCAAGGCCCTGATGCGAAAGCGCGATAAGGGCAGTGTCCCGGCTGCCGTGACCCGGCTGAACAACAAACGCCAGACACGGGTATTGGTCGGAACGGTCTCAGACGATACTGACGCGTTCGCAGAACTCACCCTGGGGCGAAAACTGGTCGACGCAGCCACCACCGAGAAAGCCGGCAGCCTGGGCGTCTGGGCACTCGGCTTCGATACCAAGGATCAGCGGCGGATCGCAAAGCACGTCGCCGCCGCGGCGCTTGCTGCCGGCTTGTCGATGCCCGAATTCAAATCGAAGGACTCACCCGCACGCATCAGGAGTATCCGGGTTATCGGCCTTGACGAGAGAACCGATTTCAGCCGGGATTGCGCCGAAGCCGAGGGTAACAACCTGGCGCGCTGGCTGACTGCACTGCCGCCGAACAAGCTGGATGCGGTGAGTTTCACAAAACTCTTACAGGAACTTTCGAAAAGGCACGCATGGCAATTCAAGAAGTTCGGTGTTGGTGAACTCGAAAAACTCGGTGCCGGTGCATTCCTGGCCGTAGCGCAGGGTAACGATAACAACAGCGCCGCGATCGTCCGGCTGCGGTATCGTCCCGGCGCGAGAACGGACGCACCCGCATTGAGTCTGGTCGGCAAGGGAATCATTTTCGATACCGGCGGCACGAACCTGAAACCGTTTGCATCGATGCTTGACATGCACACCGATATGCAGGGCAGCGCGGTCGCCGTCGGTACTCTGCTCGCGATTTCGCAACTCGGGTTGCCTTATGCAATCGACTGCTGGCTGGCCATCACCGAAAACCGCACCGGGCCCGACGCTTACAAGTCCCAGGACGTCGTCGAAGCGGCCAATGGCAAGACAATTCAAACAATTCACACTGACGCGGAAGGACGAATGGCGCTCGCCGATACTCTGGTATTTGCCAGCCGGGACAAACCGGGGCTGATCATCGATTACGCCACGCTGACCGGATCCTGCGTGAACGCCGTAACGACACGTTATAGCGGCGTCTTTACGAACCGACCCCAATGGCACCCCGTACTGAAAAGAGCCGGGCGTAACAGCGGTGAGCGAGTCTGGCCATTTCCCGTCGCCCAGGAATTCATGTCGGAGATCAAGAGCGAGACCGCCGACCTGAAACAGTGCGCACCGAACGGCGGCGGCGACCACATCCTGGCGGCGGTATTTCTCAATGAATTTGTAGAAAATGACGTGCCCTGGGTGCACATCGACCTGAGCGCCGGGGGTCGTAAAGGCGGTCTTGCGCATATCCCAACCGAAATCACGGGATTCGGGGTGCGATACACGATGAACCTGATTCTCGACCAGCACGCGCTCGACCAGGCAGACTGGAAGTCATCGTGAGCAAGCCCTTTTCGATAGCCGACCGCTTTCGCGGTTTTTTGCCCGTCGTCGTCGATGTCGAGACCGGTGGCTTCAATTGGAAGACCGATGCATTGCTCGAGATAGCTGCGGTCCTGGTCCGCGCAAATAACGATGGGACTCTCACACGTGGGGAGACATACCGATATCACGTCAAACCCTTCGAAGGCGCAAACCTCGATCCAGCGTCTCTGGCAATCAACGGAATCGATCCCGACCACCCGTTGAGACCCGCAATCGACGAACGGGACGCCTTGCAACGCATCTTTCGCGAGATACGGCATGCGATTCGCGACAGCGGTTGTACCCGAGCGATCCTCGTCGGACACAACGCATCTTTCGATCTTGCGTTCCTGAACGAGGCGATCGAACGAACGTCGATGAAGCGTAATCCGTTTCATCCGTTCAGTTGCTTCGATACGGCTACACTGTGCGGAGTGGCTTATGGTCAAACCGTTCTATCGCGCGCAGTACAGGCAGCGGGACTGAGCTGGAACGAGAATGCAGCGCACTCCGCGGCATACGACGCGGAGATTACTGCAGATCTATTTTGTGACATCGTCAACCGTTTCAAACCCGTGTTTGAAACG
>JBHIDG010000083.1:0-10703 GCA_046760025.1 Woeseia sp.
ATGGTCAAAGCGGCCAAAGTCGAGCTCGTGAGCTACGAAAAAACCGGCGGCGGCTATACCACCGCCGTCGTGCGGGGCGACGTCGCGGCGGTCAGGGCTGCCTGTGACGCCGGACGGACCGCCGGCGCCCGCGTGGGCGACGTGGTGGCCGTGCACGTGATCGCACGACCTCACACCGGCGTCGACACGGTGATCCCCCTGGGTCGCAGCCCCGAACCGGCCGACTAGTAGCAGCCGGGGATTTGGTGCAGCCGTGAAACTCGCGAAGGTCATTGGCACCGTTGTCGCCACCGAGAAGGACGCCAAGCTTGACGGCTTCAGATTCCTGATGCTCGGTCTGTGGGGTGCTGACAATGAACCGGCCGGCGGCTCGGTAGTGGCAGTGGACGCCGTCGGTGCCGGCGTCGGTGAAATGGTGCTCTTCGCCAGCGGTTCCTCTGCCCGCCAAACCGTGGCCACCGACAAGAAACCGGTTGATGCGGTCGTCATGGCCATCGTCGACAGCTGGGAGATCGAGGGCGAGGAGATATATCGCAAGGGGGCGACTGACGCATGAGCCGGCCCGAAGGGAACATAGACCTGCTTAGCGAGGCGCAGGTGGACATCATCGCCACCCGCCTCGCCGAACGGCTCACGGGCTCGTCGGCGAGTGCGACGCGAGTCCCCGCGGCTCGCGGCGCGCCGGCTGTCGCGACTCGCGCGGCGCTCGGCGAAGGCGTCTTTGCCACGGTAGACGAAGCCGTCGAGGCGGCAGGCGTCGCATTCCGTCAGTTCGAGGCCATGTCGCTGCACGGTCGGCAGAAGATCATCGCCGCGATCCGGGAGTCGATGCTGGAGCACGCCGAGGAGCTTGCTCGCCATGCCCAGCGCGAGACCGGGCTCGGCCGGGCGGAGCACAAGCTGATCAAGAACCGCCTGGTCACGCGCAAGACCGCCGGCACGGAGGTGCTCACGCCTCACGTCGTCACCGGGGACCATGGTCTGACGCTCACAGAGTACGCGCCTTACGGCGTGATCGGCGCCATCACACCGACGACCAATCCGACCTCCACCATCATCTGTAACACCATCGCCATGCTCTCGGCGGGCAACAGCATCGTCTTCAACGTGCACCCCAACGCCCGAGAGTGCTCCATGGCCAATGTTCGACACCTGCACCGCGCGATCGTGCGTGGCGGCGGCCCGGCCAACCTGGTCAGCGCCGTGGCCGAGCCGACGATCGAATCCGCGCAGGCGCTCATGACCCACGATGGCGTCCGTCTCCTCACGGTGACCGGAGGCAGCGGCGTGGTGCGTCAGGCGATGACCAGCGGCAAGCGCGCTATCTGTGCCGGCCCCGGCAACCCTCCGGTGGTGGTCGACACGACGGCCGACCTCGAGCTCGCCGGCCGGGGCATCGTCGACGGCGCCTCTTTTGACAACAACATCGTGTGCACGGACGAAAAGGAAGTCATCGCCGTCGAAAGTATCGTCGAGGAGCTCACGCATCAGATGTGTCGACACGGCGCCTACCTGTTGACCGGGGGCGAGCTACGTCGAGTGGAACAGGCGCTATTCAGCGAGCAGCGCGGGCCGCGGCGGCGCGCGGCGGTCGACAAGGACCTCATCGGCAAGAACGCCAGCGAGATCCTCACCCGCGCCGGCATCGCATGTCATGGCGACCCGCCGCTTTTGATCGCGCGAGTCGGAAACGAACACCCGCTGGTCTGGACCGAGCAGATGATGCCGGTGATGCCGGTCACCCCGGTGCCCGATGTCGATACGGGCATTATGCTTGCCAAGGAGGCGGAACACGGCTTCGGCCACTCGGCCGGCATGTACTCGCGCGACATCGGAGCGCTGAGCCGCATGGCGCGGACCATCAACACCAGCATCTTCGTTAAGAACGGTCCGATCTACGCCGGCCTCGGCGAAGGGGGGGAAGGTTATACCAGCTTCACCATCGCCAGCCCTACCGGCGAAGGGCTCACCGGACCGGTCGCCTTCAGCCGCTCGCGGCGCTGTGTCCTCGTCGATCACTTCCGCATCGTCTGAGCCGCATGGTTCAGAAAAAAAAGTATGCGGCACTGACGTTACTGGAATTCGAGACCGTCGCGGCCGGCGTCCTGGCGAGTGACCTCATGGTCAAGCGGGCGCCCATCGCGTTGCTTCGCTGCGGAACGATCCACCCGGGTCGGTTCCTGGTTCTGGTCGGAGGCAGCGTCGCCAGCACGGAGGAGGCTTTCCTGATCGGCGTCAAGCTCGGCGAGACCGAGCACGCGCTGAGGGGTAGCATATTCCTGGGGGACGTTCACCCGATGCTGCATGACGCGGTTCTAGGAGCGCGGCGAGACCTGGCGGGGGAAGCGCTGGCGGTTGTCGAAACGCACTCTTCCCCCGCCCTGCTGGCCGCCGTGGACGCCGCGGTCAAGAGCACCCCCGTCATACTTTCCGAGGTCAGACTGGCCGACGACCTCGGTGGTCACGCGATCGCACTGATGAGCGGTGATCTGACCGACGCTGAGACCGCACTCGGAATCTGCGCCGACCGGGCCGGCGATCAGCTTCGCGCCCGGACGCTTCTGCCGCGACTCGACATAAATCTGCGCCGGCTCCTCGACCAGGGCACCCGTTTCGGTCTCTGCCCCGCCTTCGAGCCGGCCGGCGCCGAACATCCCGAGGAGGTCGCATGCTCCTGGGAAGAGTAATCGGCACCGTGGTCCCGTCGATGGTCGTGGACGAGCTGGCCGCCACGCCGCTGCTCTGGATCCAGCCACTCGACCGCGAGGGAGAACCTGAGGGCGATCCCCTCGTGTGCGCCGACGGCACGCGCATGGCAGGTCCCGGTCAGGTGATCTATTGGGTGGCCGCCCGCGAAGCTGCGCTGACCCTCGATCCGTGGTTCGTGCCGGTTGACGACGCCATCGTCGGCCTGGTCGACGACGTGAGGCTCTACGCCTTGGAGGATTCCCCCTGATGATCCTCGGCCGGATCACCGGCAGCGTCGTGTCGACCATCCATCATCCCGTGGTCGAGGGCCGCAAGCTGCTCGTCGCCGAGCGACTCGACCCAACCCGGCGCCCCACCGGCGGCTATGTCATCGCCCTCGACGCCATCGGGGCCGGCTATGGTGAGACCGTCCTGATCCTCGACGAGGGCAACGGCGCCCGCCAGGTCCTCGACGACGCGCGCGCGCCGGTCCGTTCGGTCGTCGTCGGCATCGTGGACGCGGTCGAACTCGTATCATCGTGAGCCGATCCTGTGGGCCGCTTCCAGCGCCACCAGAATCATTTCATCGAACGTCGTCTGTCTTTCGCCGGAAGACAGATGTTTCCCGGTCCTGATATCGTCACTGACGGTACAGATTGCCAGCGCTTCTGCGCCGTGTTCGGCCGCAATCGGATAGATGCCCGCCGCCTCCATTTCGATGCCGAGCACATCGAACTTCGCCATCGTTTCGAAAATCCCGGTATCAGGTGTATAGAAGAGATCCCCCGAGAAGATATTTCCGACGTGATAGCTGACTTTGTGCTTTTTCGCCGCCTCGACCGCTTCGTGCACAAGAGAGTAGCTGGCAAGCGCCGCCAGATCATAGCCACCGAAACGTATCCGGTTGACCGCGGAGTCCGTGGACGCCCCTGTGGCAATGATGATGTCGCGAAGTTTCACTCTGGGATGTGTCGTGCCGCAGCTGCCAACCCGGATGAGGCGCTTGACCTCGTACTCCGTGATCAGCTCGGTGCAATAGATGGACACCGATGGGATTCCCATGCCATGGGCCATGACGGAGATGGGTCTTCCTTTGTACTCGCCAGTAAACCCCCACATGTTGCGAACATCGGTCACACGCCGCGCACCGTCAATATAGGTTTCAGCGATGTACTGCGCCCGCAGCGGATCGCCGGGCATTAAGACGGTCTCGGCGAAGTCACCCGCGGCTGCGTTCATGTGTTTGGTTGCCATCGTGTCCCCGGTTACCACTTCGACTGCGCAGACATACCGCCGTCGACAACCAGATTGGCGCCGGTGATCCAGCGGGCTGCCGGGCTGACGAGAAACAATACAGCGTCGGCCACGTCGTTGGGAACCCCCACTCGACCAAGCGGGGCCCTGTCATGCCATCGAGATACGCCCTCGGGCCAGTCCTCGGCCAATCCGTCCCTGTCGATCAGACCGGGGGACACGGCGTTGACACGGATGTGGGACGGACCGTACTCGAGCGCGCAGGCGCGTGTGAACATGATCAGGCCGGCTTTCGTCGTGGCGTAATGGCCGTGCCCGCTGGCGGGATCGAGACCCTCGATCGACGCGATATTAACGATTGATCCGGAGACGTTACGCTTGCGCATACTGTTGGCGGCTGCCCGGGATACGAGAAACGCGCTGTCCAGATTGCTGGCCATCATTTCCTTCCAGTCGGCGAGACTCATGTCCGGCAACGCCTGAACAGGCTGGGCGGCGGCGTTATTGACGACACAGTCCGGCAAGAGCCCTCGCTCGTCGAGCTCCGAGAACAATCGCGATACGGCCGCCTCGGATGCCAGGTCCGCCTGCATCGCAACGGCGCGACCGCCGCCCGCGATGATTTGTGCCGTGGCGGCCTCCGCGGATTCCCTGCCATGACGGAAGTGCAGAATCACCGTCGCCCCGGCCGTCGCGAGTCGCTTCGCGATCGCGCAACCGATGTTGCCGCTCGCTCCTGTCACCAGAGCGCCATGATCGCGGAGGTCGAGGAGCTCTGCTATGGTCGGTTCATCGGATAACTGATGCATAACTCAATCGTAAAAGGCGGCAGCCCCCGTGACGAGGTCTGGACCGGCGAGCGCTGCTTTATCAAAGAGCTCATGAACGATCCGGCCATTCCCGAAGTGTCGCTCGCACAATGCCGGGTTCCACCCGGCACTACAACTCAGCTCCACCGGCTCAGCGTAGACGAATGGTATGTCATCAACCAAGGCAGCGGCCTCATGGAGGTCGGCTCCGACACCCCTTTCGAGGTCTGCCCGGGCGACACGATCGCGATCCCGGCCGGGGTATCGCAGAGAATCACAAACACCGGTGAGTCGGATCTCGTCTTTCATTGCGTTTGCATACCCAGGTTTAGGTCGGACAGCTACGAGTCACTCGAAGCTGACGGCGGATAAAATTGGGCCGCCCCGGGTTGGTTGCACGCAACAGTGGCCGGAGAAACGGGCAGCGCAAAAACCTGATCTAATCTTGGGGCAACAGCGTTATACTTCGGCCACCAATTCATGGAGAACTGACATGTGTGGCATTAAACCAACAATGAACAAGAAACGGCTTGCGAACGGGCTGGTGGCCGCGGCCGCTTGCGTGCTGCTGTACGGCACGGCGCTGGCGCAGGAGACGGCGGTTCTCGAGGAAATCATCGTAACGGCGACCAAGCGAGCAGAGTCTTTGCAGGACGTGCCGATCTCGGTGGCAACGATGTCCGGTGAACGCCTGAACTCGCTGTTTACCGGTGGCGAGGACATTCTTGCGCTAGCAAATCGCGTACCGGGACTTTACGCGGAGTCGTCGAATGGTCGCGCTGCTCCCCGGTTCTATCTCCGCGGTCTGGGCAACATCGATTTCGATCTCGCGGCATCCCAACCCGTATCCATCGTGATGGATGAGGTCGTGATGGAAAACGTCGTGCTCAAGAGCTTCCCGCTGTTTGATCTTCAAAATGTTGAAGTCATCCGGGGCCCGCAGGGCACCCTGTTCGGTCGTAACACGACTGCGGGCATCATCAAGTTCAATACGCGACGCCCGACACACGACAATAACGGGTACATCTCCGGGTCACTGGGAACTTTCACGACCGGGAACCTTGAGGCCGCATTCGGCGGCAGCCTGTCCGACGCGATGGCGGGACGTGTTTCGTTCCTGTACCGAACCCGGGACGACTGGATCAGCAACGGTTTCACCGGCCAGACGGATGCGATGGGCGAATATGAGGAAATTGCCGGGCGCGTCCAGCTTCTTTGGTCACCCACCGACGAGTTCGATGCGCTGTTGAGTTTGCAAACACGCAGCATGGACGGCACCGCTTCGATATTTCGCGCCAACGTATTCACCACCGGCAGCAACGAGCTGAATCAGAACTTCGATCGCGATGTAGTGTATTACGACGAAGGTGACAACAATCCGCAAGGTTATGACGGCTTCGGGGCAACATTGACGCTGAACTGGGATCTCACAAACGCGACGGTCACATCTATCACGTCGTTTCAGGACTCCGACGGAACCAGCAGAGGCGACATCGACGGCGGCGTAGTTGATCCGACGGGTACGGTCAGCGTACCGCCAGGCATTACATTTGATCCCGCTGCGCTTCAGTTTGTAACTGGAACGACGGCATTAACATTCCCGGGAACCATACATATATCGTCCGTGACCGAGGACGGAGCCGACACGGACCAGTTCACCCAGGAATTCCGGATCGCGAGTGACACGGAGGGTGCGTTCAGCTGGCAGGTCGGCGCATTCTATTTCGACTCGGGGTTGCAGGTAACAACCGACTCCTTCGCGTCTTTCGGTTTCCTGGGCAACCCACCGCAGCATACGATGATTACGCAGGAGAATACGACCTGGGCCGTTTTCGGGCAGGGATCGTATGACGTATCGGATCAGCTGAGACTCACCGCTGGTGTCCGATATACGGATGACGAAAAGGACTTTCGCGTCGATCAGTTCGGTCAGTTGTGGCTCGACATTGGCATCCCGCAAATTCTTGCCCCCCCGATTCATGTCCAGGATGACGAGGTCAGCTGGGAGCTGAGTGCCAATTTCGCGGCGACGGACAGCTCCAGCCTGTATGGCCGGGTTTCAAGTGGCTTCCGGGCACAGACGATCCAGGGACGTGACGTCGCATTCCTGCAATTCCCGACCGTGGCCGTTCCGGAAACGATTACCTCCTTCGAAGCCGGTTACAAGGCCGATCTTGCGAATGACCGTCTAAGGCTGAACGCTGCCGTGTTCTATTACTCGATCGATGACATGCAACTGTCGATCATTGGCGGCGCCACCAATACCAACCAGGTCATCAACGCAAACGAAGGCGTGGGCTCCGGATTCGAGCTCGATCTGGACTGGCTTGCGATGGACAACTTGTTATTCACGCTAGGCTTCGCCTACAACGATACCGAGATCAAGGATCCGACGCTGTCGACTGTGCCCTGTGGCTCGGGTCAGTGTACGCCATTGGATCCCGTCGACCCCGCCGACCCATCAAGAGTTCTGCTGAACGGAAACCCGTTCCCGCGCGCCCCCGAGACGAGCTGGAACTTCTCTGTTCGCTGGGGAACGCCTATGGGTGACGCGGGAGAGGTCTTCGTCTTCACGGACTGGGCATTCCAGGGTTCGGTCGTCATGCCCTTGTACGAGTCGCTGGAATTCGACACCGACAACCAATTCGAGGGCGGCCTGAAAATCGGCTACAGGAACCTCGAAGACGACTGGGAGGTTGCCCTGTTCGGCAGAAATATCACCGACGAGGAAAACGCCAAGGGCTTCATCGACTTCAGCAACAACACCGGATTCGTCAACGAACCGGCCGTCTGGGGAATCGAAGCCAGAAAAGACTTCGGGGACTAAAGAAAAGCGAAAAAGCCCGGCCGCACGGCCGGGCTTCCCCTTCAGTTTCCGGTCGGTTGTGCTCGCCGCCGGCTTACCGCAGCGCGGCGGCCATATTGCCGCCGTCCACCGTGGTCACGCCGGCCGTCGTCTTCAGCGCCAGCGCCTGGTGCAGGAACGCCTGTGCAACATCATCGGCGGTAACTTCCTGCCCCAGCAGATTACCGGCGAGGTACGACGCCTCCGTCTGATTGCGACTTCGCGCCCGCGCCTCGATCATCTCGTCGGTCAAAAGGCCGCTGCGAATCCGATCCGCGTTGACCGCATTCGAGCGTATTCCGAACTTGCCGTACTCGAGCGCGTACTGGCGCGACAGGAACAGGGTGGCCGCCTTCGGCAGTCCATACGCGCCGAAGTTGGCGCCGGGATTGACCGCCTGTTTCGACGCGTTGAAAAGCAGTGCACCGCCGGTACCCTGTGCGCGCATTATGCCGACGGCCTGTTTTGCCATCCGCTGGTGCGAGAAGAAGTTGAGCTCGAAGCTTTGCCGCAGCAGCGCATCGTCCAGCTCGCCGATAGCGCCCTCCCATGCCGCCCCCGCGTTCGATACGAGGATGTCGATGCCGCCAAAGTGTTGGCAAAGGCGATCGAAAGCAGAGTCTGCAGATTCGTCGTCGGTGACATCGGCCTCGATGGTCAGAACGCCCGGACCGATACTGTCGGCCACCGACTCGAGCGCATCGCCGTCGAGATCGAGCACCGCCACGTCGGCGCCGTGGCTTGCGAACAGGCGCGCGGTGGCCGCGCCGATGGTCCCGGCTCCGCCGGTTATCAGCGCAATCTGGCCTTCGAGCGCTCTTTCCGTCGCCCTGCCGAGTTTCGCCTGCTCCAGTGACCAGTATTCCATCTCGAACAACTCTTTTTCATCCAGCGCCTCGTATCGACCGACGATTTCGGCATCGGTTACCGTGTGCACTGTGATCTCCGCGAGATCGGCTGCCACGGTTGCCGAGGCGTGGTTCCTGCCGACGCCGAACAGACCGATGCCGGGCACCAAGACGACGCAGGGCGAGCTATCCAGCATCGTTTTCGGAGCGTCCTCGCTGTCGTGTTCGTTGAAGTATTCCACATAGCCCTGCCGAAAACGTGTGGCGGCGTCGGCAACCGCCGCGGTAAATTCATCGAAATGCTGCGCATCAGGTGCCGGTACTATTAAGGGTTTGTTCTTGGTCCGAATAATATGATCCGGCGTCACGACTCCCCGGGTGCCGTAGTCGGAAAGATGCTTGCCATCAACGAAGGCACGTATGCGCTCCGAGGTGCGAAATGCCAAAACACGCCGCGATACCGGCGTCCCCTCCTCGCGTTTGATACACGACCCGCGAAGCACGGGCGCGACGTCGGCGACCTTCGCAACAGATGATGGGAGCGACGCAGGCTCGAACACGAATGGCGATTGCTCGCCCCAGGCGCTCTCGATACGTTCTTCGGCGATAGAAACCAGATCGATCATCCGGTCATAAGATTCCCGAGCCGTATCGCCGAATGTGAATATGCCGTGCTTGTGAAGAATCAGGCCTTCGATTCCCGAATTTTGATCGAACATGTCCGCGGTGACTTTTGACAGCTCGAACCCGGGCATCACGAACGGGACGATGGCAACTCTTTCTCCGAATACCTCGCGGCAGATCTCCTCGCCGTTCGGCTGATCCGACAGCGACAATACCGCTGAGGCGTGCGCGTGGTCGACGAACTTGCACGGTATATAGGCATGCAACAGTGTCTCGACCGACGGGTTTGGCGCCTTCGGATCGAGCAGATTGGAGCGAAGAAAACTGACCATGTCTTCATCCGACATCCAGTCCCGGCCGCGAACCTCGTGCAGCGGCTCGAGCCGAACGGCGGGCAGCCCCTCCGGCTCGATGTCGCCGAGATCCCAGCCACTGCCCTTGACACACAGCACGTCGCATTCCTGTCCCAGAAAATCCACAGTCCTCGTCTTGACCGACGTATTGCCGCCACCATGGATCACCAATTTGGGATTGTTGCCGATGAGTCGGCCGGTGTAGACGCGAGCAGCCAGATCCTCGGAAACATTGCGCTCGGCATAGTGCTTTACGAGCGAACGGAATTCTCGATCAGACCATTCATTTTTCATTGCGTCGTTCCACCTCGGAACCTGATTACCACAGCGGTGGACATCGCCCGTTCATCAGGCAGATTCACATGTCGGGTATTACCAGATCCAGTAGCTTGCTTATACTCTGTCCTGCAATCGACGCATTGTGCAATACATCCTCGATTCTGTCCGGTTGCTGGTCTTCGTCACCCGTTGCAACGTTGGCGATGGCCGAGATGCCCAGCACATCGAGGCCGCAATGATTCGCGGCGATAACTTCCATGACGGTTGACATCCCGATCGCGTCGGCGCCAGCACGTCTGAAGAAACGGCGTTCCGCGGATGTTTCCAGTGACGGCCCTGTCACCGCCGCGTAGATCCCCGTGTGCAGGGTCTCGCCCAGCGTCTGCGCGGCATCGATTGCCAGCCTTCGCAGCTCAGGCGAATAAGCCTGAGACATGTCCGGAAATCGAACGCCGAGTTGTTCATCGTTCAGTCCGGTCAACGGGTTTTTCCCGGTAAAATTCATATGATCCGCGATGAGCATCGGCTCGCCCGGTCGAAACGCCGGATTCAGCGCGCCCGCGGCGTTGGTGACGACCAGGCTTCGGGCGCCCAGGCTCCGGACCAGATACACCGGCAGCGTAACGCCTCCTGCGCTGTGACCTTCGTAGAGATGGAAGCGTCCCTGAAAAGCCGCGACGCGACGGCCATTGAGCGTGCCCACCAGCAGATTACCCTGATGTCCCGGAGCCGAGACGCCGGGAAATGCGTCGATGTCCGAATAGGGGATCGTGGTTTCTACGGCAAATTGAGTGAGCATGTCCGCCAGCCCGCTGCCGAGGATGAGAGCGATCTCGACATCTTTCGTGCAGACCGCCCGCACACTCGCGCTGGCACGACCGACGCGTTCCGGATATCGGTTCATGAGCCGTCAACACCGATGCCGGGGACCCGATCCGATGCTGCGCGAAAACGTATCCGCTGAACGATCATGCTCATGTGCACCTCACTCGGCATTCTTGCC
>JBHIDG010000084.1:0-10549 GCA_046760025.1 Woeseia sp.
GGACCGGTGACCGGCCGCGCGGCGCTCAAAGTCGTGCGTCGGAGCGCAAGGCAGGACGTGCCGACCTGAACGGGCATTGGAATCCATGAAAAAAGGCAGGAAAAGCTTCAAATACCCCGGCAAACGATCGGCGATGGACGGCAACACGGCTGCGATCATGTGCGAGCGCGAGGCCAGCGACGGGGCCGGCGCCTATCCGATCACGCCGTCCACCCAGATGGGCGAATACTGGGCAGAGGCGGCCGCGGCCGGCCACATCAATATCTCCGGACGGCCGCTGATTTTCATAGAACCCGAAGGTGAGCATTCCGCCGCGGCAGTCACAGCGGGCATGTCGATGACCGGACTGCGGGCGACCAATTTCTCTTCCGGTCAAGGTATCGCGTACATGCACGAATCACTGTACGCGGCGGTCGGCAAGCGACTGACCTACGTGCTGAACATCGGTTGCCGGGCAATGACCAAGGCCAGCCTGAATGTGCATGCAGGGCATGACGATTATCACTGCGTGGACGACACCGGATTCTTCCAGGTATTCGCAAAGAATGCGCAGCATGTGGCGGACCTCAACATCATTTCACACCGCATTGCCGAGCTGGCGCTGACGCCCGGCATCGTCGCCCAGGACGGTTTTCTCACGACCCACCTGATCGAATCGCTGATGCTTCCCGAACGGGAACTGATCGCCGAATACCTCGGCGCGCCAGACGACGTCATCAACACACCGACGCCGGCACAAAAAATCATCTACGGGGACAAGCGCAGGCGCATACCGGAACTCTGGACCGTGGACGACCCGGTGATGTCCGGCGTGGTGCAGAACCAGGACGCTTACATGCAGAGTGTGGCCGCGCAGCGGCCGTATTTCTTTGACCATGTGCGGGAGCTCGCCGATCGGGCCTTGGACGAGTTCTACCAATTGACCGGTAGGCGCTACGGCCGCGTCATGAGTTATCGCTGCGACGATGCCGACTACCTGATCGTGGGGCAGGGCAGCCTGATTCCGACCGCCGAGGCGGTCGCCGACTACATGCGCAGCGAACGCGGCGTCAAGGTCGGCGTCGTCAACCTGCTGATGTTCAGGCCGTTTCCCGGCGATCTGATCAGCCGGATTTTCAAGGGCAAAAAAGGCGTGGCGGTGCTCGAGCGGGTCGACCAGCCGCTGGCCGCAGACCTGCCACTGATCCGCGAGATTCGCGCCGTATTGAGCAAGAGTCTCGAAAACGGCCGCAATGCGAATGGTGCGACCGGCGGCGTGCCGCATCCGGATCTCGCCGGTTACCCATCGATCAAAGACCTGCCCGAACTCTATTCGGGCTCATTCGGACTCGGCAGCCGGGACCTGCAGCCGGAGGGGGTCATTGCGGCAGTCGAAAACATATTGCCCGACGGGCCGCAGAAGCGGCTGTTCTACCTGTCGATCGACTTCGTGCGCCGATCGGCGATGACGCCCAAACAGGAGATCTATCAGCAGTCCGTGATCGACGCCTATCCGCAGGTGCGGGAACTTGCCGTGCGCGGCAGCGAGAACCCGAACCTGATGCCCAAGGACAGCATCACGGTGCGCATGCATTCGGTCGGCGGCTGGGGCGCCATTACCACCGGCAAGAATATCGCCATGACCTTGTTCGATCTGCTCGGCTACCACGTCAAGGCCAATCCGAAATACGGATCGGAAAAGAAGGGCCAGCCCACCAGCTACTACCTGTCCGCGGCGCCCGAACCGATCAGGGTTAACTGCGAGTATTTTTACGTCGATGTCGTGCTGTCGCCGGACCCCAACGTGTTCAGCCATACCAATGCACTGGCCGGCCTGAACAAGGGCGGCGTGCTCATCATGCAGAGCGACGCGGCGACGCCGGAAGATTTCTGGGCAACGATCCCGGGGCGTTATCAGCAGACCATCGCAGACAACGACATCCGCGTGTTCTATCTCGATGCCTTCCGCATCGCTCGCGACGAAGCCACCGATGCGGAATTGCAGTTACGCATGCAGGGCATCGCCTTCCAGGGCGCGTTCTTCGCCGCATCACCGTTGCTCGAGAAACACGGACTCAGCGAGTCAAAGCTGCTGAAAGCCATCAAGAACCAGTTGCAGCAAAAGTTCGGCGCCAAGGGTGCCCGGGTCGTCGAGGACAATATGCGCGTCGTCCGGCGCGGGCTCGAGGAGACCACCGAGGTCACCGACAAAAACGCCGGCACAGGCAAGACCGAAAACAAGGGCGGGAACCGCCCGGCGATTCCGCTGATGGTAAAACGTGAGCCCGAATCGTCCTCGGCCGCGAGCGACATCCATCGCTTCTGGGCGCAGACCGGCAGCATGTACGCGGCGGGCAAGGGCGAGGCTGTCCCGGCAGACCCGTTCATGAGCATGAGCCTGATGCCGGCCGTCTCCTCGCATTTCCGGGACATGACTTCGATCCGCTTCGAGCACCCCGAATTTATTCCGGACAATTGCACCGGCTGCGGCGACTGCTACGTGGTATGTCCCGACACCGCCATTCCCGGACTGGTCAATGACCTCGGCCAGGTGCTCGATACCGTCGTCAATCGACTGAAAAAACGGGGCAGGAAACTCGAGCAACTGCCTCGTGCGGTACGCCGGATGGAGATCAAGCTGCGCAAGCTATTCGCCCAGGCGGAGGAGACTGATTCGGTGCGGGAGATGATCGAGGTGGCCATCGAGGCGACTATCGCCGATGCGGACCTGCCCGATGACGCCGGAAAGCGACTGAAACAGGAGTTCACCGAGTTCCGTGAGGAACTCGGTGACTTCCAGTTCGCGCTGTGCCGACCGTATTTTACTCTGCCGGAGAAAAAGCAGCCGGGCAGCGGCGGCCTGTTGAGCATCACCATCGATCCTTACACCTGTAAGGGTTGCATGGAGTGCGTGGAAGTCTGCAAGGACGACGCGCTGCGGCCCGTCACGCAATCCGCCGATACCGTCAGGTCACTCAGAAAGAACTGGGACTTCTGGCTGGATCTGCCCACAACGCCCAATAAATTTATCCGGGTCGACAACCTCGAGGAAGGCATCGGTGCGCTGGAGACGATTCTGCTGGACAAGAACGCCTACCTGCCTTTCGCGAGCGGCGACGGGTCGTGCCTGGGATGCTCGGAAAAAACCGTCATACACCTGTTCATCGCCACAGTCGAATCGCTGATGCAACCGAGGGTTGCCAAGCACGTGGCCCATATCGAGGACCTCATCACGCGGCTGAAAAAAGACGTGCAACTTAAGCTCGTCGGTGAGATCGACCTCGCCGACCTCGAGGAGATGCAACAGGTACTGGGTGGCGACGACGAGGGTGACCTGACGCTGGCCAAGATCGCCGGCCGGGTTGAACAAGCGCATGAGGCGGAACCGATCGACCGGCAGTGGCTGCGACACACAACGGACCTGATCGCGAAACTGAACGACCTGAAGTGGCGCTACCAGAACGGCAGGAGCGGAAAGGGGCGCGCCAGCATGGGCATGCTCAACGCCACCGGATGTACATCCGTCTGGGGCAGCACTTTTCCATTCAATCCCTACCCCTCCCCGTGGTCAAACCATCTGTTTCAGGACAGCGTGTCCATGGCCATGGGTGTCTTCGAGGGGCACATGGCAAAAATGGCAGAGGGCTTCAAGACCATTCGCCTGGCCGAGCTCGCGCTCAGGGACCAGTTCGACCCGGAACGTGCGGCCGAAGATTATCGCTATTTCAACTGGCAGGACTTTAGCGACGACGAATTCCATCTCTGTCCGCCGGTGGTTGCCCTCGGCGGCGACGGCGCGATGTACGACATCGGATTTCAGAACCTGTCCCGCGCCATGATGTCGGGGAAACCGGTCAAGGTACTCGTGGTCGATACCCAGGTTTACTCGAATACCGGCGGTCAGGCATGTACTTCCGGATTTTTCGGACAGATCTCCGACATGGCCCAGTTCGGCGATGCCATCAAGGGCAAGGAGGAGGAGCGCAAGGAGATCGGCCTGATCGCCATGGCGCACCGCACGACCTACTTCCTGCAAAGCACCATGGCTTACTCCAATCACATGATCGAGGGCTTTGTTCAGGGATTGATGTCGCGCCGACCGGCGCTGTTCAATCTATACACATCCTGCCAGCCGGAACACGGCATCGGGGACGACATGGGCAACCATCAGGCCAAGCTGGCGGTGGAGTCGCGCGCCTATCCGCTGTTCAAGTACGATCCCGACCACGGCAGCACGGCTGCCGAGTGCTTCGATCTGGACGGCAATCCGGCCATCGACCGCGACTGGCCGGTAACCAAGATCGCCTACGTGGAACGAGGACGGCAGAAGGAAATGGAGCTGCCGACCACGTTCGTCGACTTCGCGGTCACCGAAACACGCTTTCGCAAGCACTTCAGGAAAGTGCCGCGAGACGCCTGGCACCAGGACATGCTTCTCGTCAGCGACTATCTGGAACTCGACGAGGACGAGCGCGACGGCAAAGTACCGTACGTCTGGGCGCTCGACGCAAATCGGGAACTCAGCCGCCTGCTGGTCGCTCAACCCATGATCAAATCGGCCGAGGAGCGGCGCGACTTCTGGATCATGCTCAGAGCATTGGCAGGCGCGGAGGCGACCGATACGCACAGCGATGCGCAACTGGAGTCCCGGATACGGCAGGAAGTCGTGGAGAAGATCACGTCCGGACTGATGGGACTGATATCCGGTAACCAGGCGCTCGATCTCGAGGCCGTGCTGGGCAAGGCCGAGGCGATTCCGGCCACGGCCGACGATGCCACGCCGGCGGTAACCGGGCCGGCGCCGGCCGCCAGGGAGAAACCGGCGCTTGCGGCCGTTCCCGATGACTACATGGCGCCGTGGATCGATACCGAGGAATGCACCGCCTGCGATGAATGCATCATCATCAATCCGGATATTTTCGCCTACAACGACGACAAGAAAGCTTACATCAAGTCCGCCGAAGCCGGCCCGTACCGGGACCTGGTCAAGTCTGCGGAAAAATGCACCGCGGAGGTCATCCATCCGGGCCTGCCTCGCAACCGAAGTGAGAAGGACATCGACAAGTGGATCAAACGGGGACAGAAATTCAACTAGCCCTCACCGGCAACTACGGCGGGCGCGGGAATCTCGATGCTGGGCATTGTACCTAAAGACTCTTTCCGGCACGGGGTGCATCCGCCCGAGCACAAAGTCGAAACCAGCCATCTGGCGATCCGCCGGTTTCCGTTTGCGCCGCTGTTGATCGTGCCCCTGAGTCAGCACCTCGGCAAGCCGGCAGTGCCGGTGGTCCGGGAGGGCGAGGAAGTGGTACGCGGCCAGACGATTGCACAACCGGACGGATTCGTATCGGTCGCCATGCACGCACCGGCTTCCGGGGCGGTCAGGAAAATAAGTCTCGCGCCGAACATCAGCGGCGACATGGTGCCGAGCGTTTATTTGCAGCCACATCCGGCGGCGTCACAGGAAGTCGACGACGGCGACCCCTGTGATGTCGAGACCGCCTCCCCGGGAGAGATCATCACCGCAATCCAGCGGGCAGGCGTTGTCGGTCTCGGCGGCGCGGCCTTTCCGACCCATGTAAAGCTGAGGCCGCCCGAGGGAAAGCGGCTTGACACGCTCATCGTCAACGGCGTCGAGTGTGAGCCCTACCTGACCACCGATCACCGGGTGATGCTGGAGCAGCCCGACGACATCTTCCTGGGCGTGAGATATCTGCTGCGAGCGACAGGCGCCGGCCAAGCGATCATCGCGATCGAGGCGAACAAGCCCGACGCTGCAAGAAAACTGCGCCAGAGCTGCCCCGCGGACATGCCGCTCAGCGTTCGGGTCTGTCCGGTCAAGTATCCCCAGGGAGCAGAGAAGCTGGTTATCAAGGCCTTGCTGGATCGCGAGATACCCTCGGGAGGACTGCCCGCCGATGTACGTACCATTTGCGTCAATGTCGCCACGACTGCGGAGATCGGACGTCTGTTGCCCAGAGGCCGTGGCATTCAGGAACGGGTGATTACGATCGGCGGTCCCGGCGTCGTGCGCAAGGGCAACTACCGCATTCCGATCGGTACGACCGTGCGCTTCGCGCTCGAGGCAACCGGCTCGGCAAGGAACATTTCGCGGGTTTTTCTCGGCGGGCCGATGATGGGCGCCGCCGTATCCAACCTCGACATTCCGATTACCAAGGGCACCTCGGGCATCACCGCATTCACCACTGCCGAATCCGGCGGGGCGACCGGGCACCAGAAAGTCTATCCCTGCATCCATTGCGCGCGCTGCGTGGAAGTCTGTCCCCTGCTCCTGAACCCGTCGCAGCTGGGCCTGTTGGCGAAGAATGAAGAGTACCTGCAGATGGCCGAGGAGTATCATTTGATGGACTGCTTCGAATGCGGCGCCTGTGCCTATGTCTGCCCGTCGCATATTCCGCTGGTTCAATATTTTCGTCTCGCCAAGATAATGGTGAGAAAGCTGAGCGCGCCGGCGTGAACGAGCCCGGCAAATACTTCGAAATCGGCTCATCGCCTCACATGACGAGCGGTGCCAGCGTCGAAATCATCATGCGCAATGTCGTCATCGCGCTCCTGCCCGTTTGCGCCTTCGCCGTTTATGCCTTCGGCGCTGCGGCGGCACTGGTCCTGGCGACGGCAACCGCAAGTTGCCTGATCACCGAGCACGTCCTGTGCAGGGCTAGCGGCCAGGCGAGCACGGTTGGCGACTGGTCCGCGGCCATCACGGGGCTGCTTTACGGCCTGACCCTGCCGCCGGACCTGCCGTTGTGGATGGTAACCATCGGCGGCATGTTTGCCGTCGGCGTCGGCAAGTTCCTGTTCGGCGGACTGGGCAGCAACGCCTTCAATCCGGCGCTGGTCGGGCGCGCCTTCCTCCAGGCTGCGTTCCCGCAGGCCATGACGCATTGGGCGACGGCCCTCGGCGACGACCGTTTCGCCGATCTGCCGACTTCGATGCTGGCATGGCCGTTCTCGGAACCGGCTTACGACGCCATAACGGCGGCAACGCCGCTGGCCAGGATGAAGTTCGAAGGGGTCTTCGCCGCTAACCGTGAACTCCTGTTCGGGTTGACGTCCGGCTCCGCCGGCGAGACCTGTGCGGTGCTCATCCTGCTCGGTGGCATTTACCTTGTCGTGCGCAGGATGATGAACTGGCGCATACCGGTTTCGATATTCGCAACCGTCGCGGCGATTTCCTGGTTGTTCATGCTCTACGATCCCGCCACCTATCCGCGACCGGCTTTCATGCTGTTCTCCGGTGGCCTGATGCTCGGCGCGGTTTTCATGGCGACCGACCTGGTGGCGTCACCGATCACCAATGCCGGCTGCTGGCTCTACGGACTTCTCATCGGCACCCTGGTGGTGGTTATACGCTACTGGGGCGGCATGCCCGAGGGTGTGATGTACGCGATCCTGCTGGCCAACGCCGTCTCGCCGCACATCGATCGCCTGATCCGGCCGACGGTTTTCGGTACCGGCAAGGAGGTGAAGTGAACATCCCGGGTCCGGTACAGCATCCGCCGACCTCGGCCTGGTCCATGTACCGCGCGATCGTCGGTATCGGCGCAATTGGCGCACTGCTGATCGTCGCGGCTTACCAGATAACCGCAGATCGCATTCGCGAAAATCGGGAACGATATCTCGCGCGGGCGATTTCCGAGGTTCTGCCGCAAGCGCGATCCACCATCGCCGTCGCGGTGACCGACGACGGCCGCATAGCCATGGCCACGGACGCGGGGGCACTGCCGCTGTTCCTGGGATTTGGGGCGGACGACGAGCTGGTCGGAGCGGTCGTCAGCGCCGAGGGAATGGGCTATCAGGACAAGATACGGGTGATATACGCCTACTCGTTCGACCTCGATGCGATCGTGGGCTTCAAGGTTCTCGACAGCAAGGAAACCCCGGGACTGGGCGACAGGGTTGAAACAGAACCGCACTTTCTGGCCAATTTCGAGCACCTGGACGCAACGCTGACGCCCGACGGCGATGCTTTGTTGCACCCGATAGTCACGGTAAAGCAGGGCAAGAAAGTCGAACCGTGGCAACTCGATGGCATTACCGGAGCGACCATTACCTCCGAGGCAATCGGCAACATACTGAATAACAGTGCGAATGACCGACTACCGGTCCTGGAAAGGAACTCGGCAGCGCTGATCAACCGCACGACGTTAGAGGAACAGTAGATGTTGGGTAAGGAAGTCAGCGCGACCGACGAGTTTATCAAGGGACTATGGCGGGAAAACCCGGTGTTCGTCCAGGTGCTCGGCCTGTGCCCGGCGCTCGCCGTCTCCAACACGGCGATCAACGCGCTGACAATGGGCCTGGCAACGACGTGCGTATTGCTGACGTCCGGAGTATCCGTCTCGGCATTGCGGAATTTCATACCCCGCGAAGCGCGAATCGTGAGCTATATCTGCATTATCGCCAGTTTCGTTACCGCCGTGGATTACGTGATCCAGGCGATCAGTCTGGAGCTGTCTCGTAGTCTGGGCGCATTCATCGCATTGATCGTCGTGAACTGCCTGATCCTGGGCCGGGCCGAGACGTTCGCGTCGAAAAACAGGCTGGGCCGAACGGTACTCGATGCGCTCGGCATGGGTATCGGCTTCACCGTGTCCTTGTTGTCCATCGGTGTCATACGGGAGATTCTCGGCAGCGGTTCCTTATTCGGCGTCACGCTGCTCCCCGACACTTTCCAGACATGGACCGTGATGGTGCTGCCGAGTGGCGGTTTCTTCGTGACGGCCATGTGGCTCATGATCGTCAGCCGCCTCAAGGGAGAAGAAAGCGGCGTAAAGCCGCACGTACACGGGGCAAACCTATGACCGATATGTCCCACTGGACGATCTTCGTCAACGCTGCGCTGGTCAATAATTTTGTGCTGGCATATTTCCTCGGGCTGTGCCCGTTTTTCGGCGTCTCGGCAAAGCTCGAGACGGCCTTGCGCATGGGCGGTGCGGTCAGTTTCGTCATGCTGGTCGCCTCCGTATGCGCTTATTCGATCAATCTGCTGCTCGACGCCGTCAACGCGCCGTATCTGCGGATCATTTCCTACATCTTGGTGATCTCCTCGACGGTTCAGCTCGTCGAAATGCTCGTTCGCAAGCTGAGCCCGGCCACGTTTCGTGCATTGGGTATCTTTCTGCCCCTGATCACGACCAACTGTGCCATCCTCGGACTGGCCCTGTTCCAGACCAACAGGGGCTACGGATTCACACAGGCTGTCGCGTATGCGCTGGGCGCCGGCGCCGGATTCGCGCTGGCGCTCGTGCTGATGGCGGGCGTACGCGAGAGACTCGACCTCGCCAACGTGTCCGAACTGGTCAAGGGGACCACGATCGCCTTTATCGTCGCCGGTATCCTGTCCATGGGTTTCATGGGTTTTGCGGGATTGGGCCGGTGACTCTTATCCTGCAGACTATCGTCGCGATAATTCTGATTGGCGGAATGATTCTGCTACGTGTTTTCGCTAATCATCTTGCAGTGCGACGAAGGCTAAGCTGTGATGCTGCCGACAACGACTGTGGTGAAACGCAATGTCCCGATGGATGCGGATTGCAGCAAGTTGAGAGCGATAAATAGGAGTACAGATCGTGCACCTCGAAGACTATCCAACAAAACCGTGCTTCACTGCGTCTGTTCGCCGCAGTGAACGAATCACTGAAGAGGGCTCGGAGGCGGAAGTCCGGGAACTGGTGCTCGAGGTCGAACAACGTCCGTTCGAGTTCAAGATCGGGCAAAGTATCGGAGTGCTCGTAAAAGGGCCCGAGGAATTTGGCGGTGCATTGCAGCACCGGCTTTACACGGTGGCCGACGTACCACCGGCGAAGCCGCGCGGTAATCCCGAGATTACGATTGTCGTCAGGCGCTGCAAATACATCGATGATTACAGCGGCGAGGAGTTTGTCGGCATCAACTCCAACTACATCTGCGATCGTAAACCGGGCGACCGGGTCAGGATCACCGGTCCGTTCGGCATGCCCTTTAAAGTGCCCGCCGACAAGCGCGCAAATCTGCTGTTGATCGGGCTCGGCACCGGTATCGCGCCGTTTCGGGCGCTCGTCAAGCACATATATCGGGACGTGGGGGGATGGCAGGGCAAAGTGCGCCTGTTATACGGAGCGAATTCCGGTCTGGAATTGCTCTACATGAACAACAAGCGCGACGACTTCAGTCGTTACTATGACGAGGAGACCTTCGAAGCAATCAAGGCATTGAGCCCGCGCCCCAACTGGGCCGATCCGATCGCCTGGGACTTTGCGATCGAACAGCGGGCCGAGGAAATCTGGAACATGCTGGCCGATGATCACACATTCGTCTATGTGGCCGGTCTTACGCAGATCCGCGACGCCCTGGACGACCTGTTCTGCAATATGAGCGGCTCGGCCGACGGTTGGGCGAAGACCAGGGCCGGGCTCGTCGTGGAGGGCCGGTGGGTCGAATTGCTGTATTGAGAAAGCTGCGGGCCCGACGCCGGGCACCCGAATCGGCCCTCGGGCGCTTCCGGGTATCGGGTTGGTGGAGCCGAGGAGGATCGAACTCCCGACCTTCGCATTGCGAACGCGACGCT
>JBHIDG010000085.1:0-10515 GCA_046760025.1 Woeseia sp.
GAAGGAAACCAGGTCATCAGATAATCGACATCCGACTCGGCCGCGACATTGAGCCTCATATCACCGTCATGGAATGTCCTGTGTTTAAGCATACATCAACAGGGCCGATACATAACTGATCAGTTATGTATCGCGGGGCGTACCTATTGACTACTCTGCAGGTAAGTCAGCCAGGGAGCGAAATAGCGAGACTCCCAGCCGCCCGACACGCCTTGAAAGTCGTTCTCCGGCACGTCGAGATGGACGAGATCGATGCGCCCGTCGTCATCCTCGGGGGAAAACGAGATGATCAAGGTCGAGTCCGGGTCTTCATCGGCGAAATTGACGGAACGCCACGACTGCACGATTAACATGGGCCTGACGACCTGCAGCGTCGTGCCGGTTAAGAGCCCGCCGAATGCTTCAAACGGCGAGCCAGATTCATCGCTGATCTTGACCGGCGCGCCGGTGAACGCTGCGTGAGTATCAGCGTCCATGTACATGTCAAAGAGTTGTGCCGCGCCTGCCGGCAAAACGACGGTCTTGTAAATTATGCTCCGCACCCTGCCTTCCCCAAGCCTCGGACTGTGGTTCTATGTATAGCGCATAACTGCAATTATTTCCTGTTTTTCAGGCACTTTGCTCGGCGAAGTAGCGCTCGAAGGCCCGGTGACGGACTTCAGGCGCGATCTCGATGATTTCGGCGGCAACGTTCATCATTTCCATCTCGTCGACATCTCTTCGGCCGTCCGCTGCGACGACTTTCAACAACATGACTGCGATGTCTTCTTTCTCCTCGGGGCTCAATACGTGACTGAGCTCTTTCAACAGACTGGTCAGATCCGGATTTTCTGCAAGATCGGTCATCGCCCGGTTCAGCAAAGCCAGAGATTCGGCGCTGTGCAGATGAAAATGCTCCTCGATGAGCTGCAGCATTTTATCCGATTCACTCTCGGAGATGGTACCACTGCCTTTGGCCACGAATACGAGAAGCGCCGCAACGAGGAATTGCGAATCGTACCGCTCAGGGCCGCTCGTTGTTTCGATCACGAGCGTTGCGCCTTCGAACCGGGGCTTTACGGGTTCTTCAATCAACAGTTTTCTCCTGGTTCATCACGTCTACTCGACCGGGTACTTGCGGCGCATCAATCTCACCGATCCTTCGATCAGGTCCCTAAGCTTTAGCAGGTCCACATCGTCCAGAGTTCTGATATACAGACACGACTTCCCTGTCTTGTATTTGCCGAGTTGACTCATCAATTTCGCAAAGTTTGTAAATCCCGGCATGATGTATACAGTCAGGTTTTGCGTTCGCGGCGAGAAGCCAACCAGCGGCCAGCTCCCTTCCCTGCCACTGGCGTACTTGTAACGATACGCGCCAAATCCGACGATACTCGAACCCCACATACTGGCCCTTTTGCCGGCCGCCTCTCTCATCATTTTTGCGACGATCCGACACTCCGCACGTCTTTTTCTGTCGCCAATCGTATTGAAAAACTCCGAAATGCTCTGCCTGGTCCTTTTTGTTTTCAGCTCCGCCATCACCGCACCCTAACGCGTACCGAAAAGTCTGTCACCGGCGTCGCCAAGCCCCGGTACGATGTATTTTCGGTCGTCAAGCTGATCGTCGACCGCGGCCGTAAAAATTTTTACATCGGGGTGCTCGGCCTCGACCGCAGCGATGCCGTACGGACAGGCCACAATACAGATGACGACCACCGATCCAGCGCCTTCCTCTTTGAGAAACTCGATCGTCGCCGCGGTCGAGCCGCCAGTCGCAATCATCGGATCAATTACAATACAGGTACCGCCCTTCGTTTCCTTGGGCAACTTGTGGTAATAGGATACCGCCGCTTTTGTCTCAGCGTCGCGGTACATGCCGACAAAGCCCACTCTGGCCGTCGGCACAAGGTCGAGAATACCCTCGAGCATGCCAGCACCGGCCCGGAGTATCGGGACCACCACCAGCTCATTGGCTATCTTGTAGCCTACCGCCTTCGCGAGTGGCGTTTGCACCGTAACCTGCTTGACCTCGATTTCCTTCAGCGCCTCGTAGCAAAGGAACATCGTGATCTCAGTCGCCAGCTCGCGAAACTTCTTGTATCCGGTGACCTCGTCCCGAATCAGGGCCAGCTTGTGTTGTACACACGGGTGCGTTATTTCTTCGTGCATTTGGCATTGCTCCCCGATAAAGCCCGCTACCTGTCGGACCAGATCGCAAATTCATTTCCGTTGGGATCTGTGAAGTGAAATCGCTGGCCGCCCGGAAAAGAAAAAATATCGCGGATAATCGTGCCGCCAAGTTCGGCAACCCGTGCGCTTGCGGCGTTCAGATCCGCATTGTAAAAGACGATCAGCGGGCTGCCGGTCCCGGTCGCTGCGGCAACGTCGGCACGGTAAAAACCACCGGCCAGCCGTCCGTCATGAAAACTGCAGTAGTCCGGACCGTAATCTTCGAATTGCCAGCCAAACAACAGCGAAAAGAACTCGCGGGCCATGGCCGGATCTCTCGCCGGAATCTCGACATAATCAATCGTATTTTCGGGATTATTCATGCTGTCAGACCTTTTAATCTGAGGATGGGCCGTGCCGCATCGATTTCGACGCTACCGAAATCGCCATTAATCTCGTAGTGCCGGTTGCCTATGCGCCTCAGGCCTGCGATCGCACCGTGCCCCAGCGTCGCTGTTGCAACCGGTACTGCCACCATCGGGTTGGAGTCGGACCTGATTCCACAACAGTATGGGAACTCCAGCAACGCCGGCCGGAAACAGGCCCTTTCGGCCGGCCTGGGCTCTTCGTAAAAGCCATGGTCCGGACATAGATACAGATACAGATCCAGGTCTATGAGCAATGACTCGGATACTGTATCCCAGGACAATATGAATGACTGTGTCAAATCAACCGCCTTGAATTCCCTCAACTCTTTCCAGTCGGTTATATTGTCAGTCATGTACCTAGCCTGCGTTGCCCCGTCCAATATTAGATTACGCAGGATGCGAGTGACAGCTTCAGGAAGCGGGCTCGCTGACAACTTCCGTCTTGACTGAATTCGCGATGAAGCAAAGCTCGTGTGACTGTTGGTGTATCCTGTCGATCTGCTCGGCTGTCGGTTGCTTATCGCCCGAGAATTCAGCGCGGGGCCGCAGCACAACCCTGGTCATCGCCATCCTTCCCTGATCGTTTTTTTCCATGTGTCCGATTGCAGAATCCGTATAACCATCAATGATAAATCCTCTTTTCTGGACAATCGAAAGAAAGAAGAGCATGTGGCAACTGGATAGCGAGGCGACGAAGGCCTCCTCCGGATCGACGTTTTCGGCGACAGATTTCGGCAGTGGAACGATTTTCGGTGACGCCGACGCCGGAAGGCTCAAGCCCCCGTCGAACTCCCAGGTGTGTCCCCGGCTGTAATTGTCGTCCAGAAAATCCTGGTGATTACGCCGCCAGCTTACTGTTACGGAGTGTTCCGACACGTTCAAATCCCTCTGACTAGGGTTCGCGCGCCGACGGCCGCTCACGATTCTCGGTACCCTGCCCCGGTGTGACGAACAGCATCGTCGTCGGCGCATGCACTTTCGCCGTGTGCCAGGTGCCTTTCGGAATAATGACGAACGAACCCGGTGCGTTGAGCCGAATGAGTTGCTCACCGTCCTCGGCATCGAGGACCATGTCTGCATCGCCAGATAACAGACAAACAAACTCATCGCCCTCGGGGTGGACCTCCCAGGTCGGCCAGTCCTGATCGAAGCTGAATGACGCGATCAGGCTATGGCCTGCGAAATCACCGTAACTATCGTCGAGATCCGACCAGATCGTATCGGTAACCGGCACGATATCGGCCATTAGTTCCCGATTCACTCCGACGAAACTCGATTGAATATCAGTTGGCTTTGGGTGATCGCCCATTAACATCTCCTACGCAATTCCCGGTCCGTTGTTCGCCGTTTCGTCAGACACGGCGAGGACAGCGCTCGAATCCACCTGTCGGAGTATCCCCAATATTCTATCGAACGCATTGCCGGCGACGTTATTGCCGCGACTTCGCCTGTTGCCGCGACTCTGATCATGGTTTCGGCCTGCGGGTGTCGATCGTCACGCGAAAACCGTGTGAACCCAGACGCCGATGTAGTGAGATATGATGATGACGGCGATGGCGATCCCCAGATGCTCGAGAATAACCGGCAATACCGCATTACCCTGGGACCTTGCCAGGTAGAAACTCAGCAATGCGATGATCAGCAGTCCCCAGCCAATCGCAACGAGGACGGCCGTGTCGAGTGGTAACCAGAGAAGCGGGACAGCAAAGCTTGCTGCAACGATAAATTTCGTCAGAAACGTCGAGAATGTCGCCCACCAGATGTGATGACTGGTAGAATCCGGGTCCGCCTCCTGGGCAAGGTGGATGCCCAACGCATCGGACATTGCATCCGCAACGGCGATGACCAGAATCCCGCCGAGCACAGCCACTAGTGATTCGGTTCCCGCGTACAGGCCGGCGATCAGCCCGACCGTCGTGATCACGCCCGAGGTGGCCCCGAAGAAAACACCGGTTCTCGCCCCCTTGTTCTTGAGAAGACCCTTCAACCAGACGTCTCCGTTCGCCGGCTCCTGCCCCAACGATAGAGAAGCCATGCATAGATCGCAATGTTCACGAGGATTACCATCCCGGCAAGCCAGAATTGTATGCTGCGTGTCAGCCCGGCCGGATAAATGACCGGCAGGAGATAGTGCTCGACAAAACTGTCCGAGTAGCCCGACTCGCCGGCGATTCGCCGCAAGCCGTTCTCCCAGATAGTCAGGGGACAAATCCGACCGGAGATCTCCACAAACGCGCCCCAGACGGCGGCGGGGATATGAACGTATACGAACGGGCGATAGCGCAGAGTCAACAGCCCCCCGAACACGACGAAGGCGATGAATCCCAGGTGCAGAGCAAGAACGAAATCGGCTGCCACACGATACAGCATCTCATCGTTACCAAGTTGTCATTTCGTATCTGATACGAAGAATTTTAGTTCTTCATCATCGTCCGTCAGGCGAATCATGCGCTCGAATGTCAGGCCGATCTTCTCGAGCAGCTTTATCGAACTGCTGTTCCCCGGTGTGACGATGGCAACGACCCGCTCCAGGCCCAGCGTCTCGCGAGCATGTATCATGATGGCTTCGGCCGACTCCAGGGCATAGCCTTTCGACCGGTAGGGCTCGAGGAAGGCATAGCCGATATCGGCGTCGTCCAGGTTGTCCCTGCGCACCAGGCCGCACATACCCACCGGTTTGCCGGCATCCTTGAGTTCGACCACATAGAGACCGTAACCGAATGAGACATAACTGTCGAGGGGGCCGCTCAATAGATAACGCTTTGCATCATCCACCGTCCGTACGCCTTTGTCCCCGATGTACTGAATAAACGATGGTTCGTTCAATAACTGGAGAACAAATTCGGCATCTTCGATGCTGAAATGCCGAAGGGCGAGCCGATCCGTTTCAAGCACCTGCATGTTCGTGCCACGCGTCGGCGACAATGACTTTGATCACGATAAATGCAATCACCACGACGAATACCCGGAAAAGGATCATAGCAAATCCGGACTATCGGCCTGTCGCATATGGCCGGTGCTGGTAGTACTTCGGGTAGGTGTCCAGGCGGACGTGCAGCCAGGACACGCCGAGACCCGACGTGCTCAGCCACAGATTGCGTTCACTTAGACGTTGACGAACTACCCGGCCGGTCTCGCGCCACAGGCTTTCGATCTGCGACTCGCGCGCATGGCGGACAAATGCGGCCAGATGTACGTACGCTTCAAGCGGGCCAGACGGCCTGGGAGCGAGCAGAACGGCATCGCCACCTAGACTACGGAACACGGCGACGTCATCTTGACTGTCGCGTTTGAAGTGGGAATTGAACGCCAGCGGATCGGGTGCGAGCCTGGCGAGCGACGGACTGCCGAGCAATACAAACTCGACCTCCGAGTCTATGTTTTCATCACACAGCGGCGGATGCTCCCAGAAGAATGCTTCATACTCGACCTCCGCCAGCAGGTTCGTGTACCAGACTGCGAAGTCCTGGTTCGATTCCAGCAGCCTCAGGTACTCGCAGAAATCCACGGGCTTCCCATCATTATGAATCTTTACACGCCGGCCGTTATCCACGGGTTCGGTCTGTGCAGTCCACATGGCTGACCCGCCTATGGCCGAACCTGCGTAGCCAGAAACGTACTCAGCGCGTTTGCGTAGCGTGGGTACATACCGATCGTGTTGTGACCCGCGTCTTCGATGATCTCCACCTTGATCTGCGCTGAGGGAAAGGCCCCGGCGAGTGCGTCCGAATGCCGCCTTGGAATGACCTCGTCATTTTCGGCGATCAGGACGAGTACGGGGGCATCGATGTTTGGAACATGTCCTGCCGAGTCGAACCGGTCTTTGATCAATAGCGCTACGGGGAGGATCGGAAGTGCTCTCCTGGCGACGTTCTCGATGCTGTCGAACGGCGTCACGAGAACCAGCCGGTCGATATCTCTCAATGACGCGAGATACGTGGCAACGGCGCTGCCGAGGCTGCGGCCGATCACTGAAATACCTTTATATCGGGACCGTAATTCGTCAAAGACAGCCAGCGCGTCGTCGTACAGTCCTGCTTCGGTTGGTGAACCCGTGCTGCCACCGTAACCACGATAATTGACCAGGTAGACGGTATGCCCCGGAAAGATGCTCCTGAATTGAGGGATGTTGCCGGAGACATCTTCCGCATTGCCTCCGAAGTATATGATCGCGTGCAGCGCATCGGCACCTGCCACGCGCCAGATCTTTAGCGTCTGACCGTCGTTTTCGAGCCGGACGTCGGTCGCATCAGGGACATGTACTTCGGGCGTCGGATAGTAAATGGCACGGCGCTGTGTTGCGTACAGGAACACGCAGAAGCCTACGTAGATCAGAAGTGCAACCGAGACTACCGTCATGCCTGCCTGCTTCATATCGCTGGGGTCCGGCTATTCGCCGCCGGTCGGGCCATAGAATACTACCCAGGCCGCGAAGTCGTCGCTGAAATCCTCGAATCGATGCGCAACCCCTGCCGGCACGAAAAGCGCTTCGCCGGGTTCGAACGGCTCCCTCACGTCGCCGTGAACGAAGTATCCTGTTCCTGACTGGACGATGTAAATCTCGTCCTGATCATGAGGCTCTTGCGGATCGGTACCGATCGGCTTGTAAAAGCCCAGTTCCAGCGTGCCGTGCCGCAACAGGATGCCATAGATACCCCGTTTCGATTCGGCGGTGACGCGCAATGCGCGGGCAACGGTATATCTGTCACTCACGGTTCGGCTTCCTGGCACGCAGGTAGACCTGTTTCATTTCGCCTTTTTCGCAAACGACCATCATGGCACGCCAGTCTTCCACGAAATGATCTGTGTTGTCCTGCCCGATCAATCGGACGACTTCAGGATTGAGCTCACCCACGAGCTGTTGGTATTCACGGCGAACATGCTGTCGATACCAGTCCGAGGCGTCGGTGAGCCCGATTTCCTCGAACCCGACTTCCTCGAGAATCTTCCTGTGATTCTCGATCGTATCCATCGCATACGTGAGCCCTTCCATCTCGAAGAAATACAGCATGTCGTCGCTGTATTCGCCCTCGCTCTTCATCCAGTCATACGAGGTCAGAGCGCCACCGGGCCTGAGCACACGAAGGCATTCCCTGAACATCATCTGCTTCTCGGCGATCTGCGTAAACGCTCCCGAACTCAGCACGACGTCGAAAGTCGCGTCCGGGAAATCCAGCGGACCCGCATCGACCACCAGGAACTCGGTCTTGTCCAGCAGGCCGAATTCCGCGGCCCCCTCTATGGCGCGCCGCACGAGGTGCTCCTCCAGATCGATGCCCGTCACCCGCGCGCCGTATTTTCCGGCAAGAAGATAATCCGGTCCACCGAGCCCACAGCCGATGTCCAGGACGCGCTTTCCCTTCAGATCGAGACCGTCAACCTGTTTCGCGACATTTCCCTCTCCGCCCGGCGCCATGAATCCCTTGCCCCACATAAATTCGAGCAGGGTGATCATCGCATCGTAATACTCACTCATGTCGGTGCTCTGCGGAAGCGCTGGCTCACGCCACGCAGCCTCTCGCCGGATCATCGAGGCTGTCGGCGGGATCCTCCATGTCCTCAACACCGATTTTTGTGGTGTGTTGTATGCGGGAAACCGTCATGCCCTTACCCGAATCGCGGGATCCAGCGACCTGTCTTCGACCGGTAGGCCGAGTACTCCTCGCCGAACAGTCGCTGCAAGTGCGGCTCTTCGTAAAAAACCACCAACAGGTGGAAGAGGACGAATACCGCCAACATGTATTTCAGGAGATCAGTAGACCGATAGAGCATTGCCCAGCCGGCGAGCACGGTCAAGACACCGACATACATCGGATTTCGCACATATCGATAGAGCCCGCGAACGACGAGTTGCTTCGGTGCATCGATCGGCGCAGGCGTGCCCCGGCCGGCGATGCCGAAGTCGTACGCGCACCACAGATAGATACCCGCGCCGACGATAAAGCAGAGCGCTGCCGGATAGGTCCAGGGCGTGAATCGAAGCGGAATATCCTGCACGATCGACCACGGGAGGTAACCCGCAACCATGCCGGGAACGAGCATAGTAAAAACCAGGATCTTCAGGAAAAGGACCATTGCGAATCACTTCTTCCGAGCGGACTCATCGATGCCCAGGTACTCGAGCGTCTCGTCTCTGAGCGTATCGATTGTCTCCAGCGAGACTGTACACCGCTGCTCATGACACACGGCGCGGCGTTGCATCGGCTCTGCGGGGCAGTCGTAGTAAACCCGGAAATCGCAGCTTTGCTCGTATTTCCGGTACTCGAGCCGTAGCGCCGTGATCTCCGACTTCGCTACCGACGTCATGCATTCGATCGGGTAGCCGAAATCGAACAGCGTGCAGTCGCTGTCTGTATCACAGTGTCTCGCCGTCTCGACCCGCTCACGCAGTGAGTCTTCCGTGTCTTTACATTCCGGGAGCGCCGGATGGGCCGGCACTGTCGCGGCTGCCGTCGGCGCATCACCGGACTTGATCTGCTCCCGGGCCGGATCGTCATTGACGATCCTGATCAGGAAGCCGATCAGAAGCGCCACGATGATGGGAGCGAGCGCTGCGGTGACGGGCAATCGGTTCACGGCCGGAATTGCCGTCACATTCGGAGGAAAGAGGCACCATTAACATCGATAATCGTGCCGGTCGTGAATTCGGCGCCATCGGATGCAAGAAAAAGGACGGCGTTGGCGACTTCCTCGGGCCTGGCGACCCTGTTGAGCGGGCTCTGTGCCCTGATCGTATCCCCCTCCGGCCCCGCCAAATCGTCTGACGTCATGTCCGTTTCCACAAAACCGGGTGCGACGACGCCGACGAATATGCGGTACGGCGCCACCGCGATAGCCAGCGACTGACTCAGGGAATTGAGACCGCCCTTGCTGGCCGCGTATGCCGGGTTGCCGGCCTCGCCGCGGAAGGCGCCGCGAGAGGAGATGTTGACGATGCGACCACCGCCGTGCTTCATCATATGCCGGACGGCGAAGTAGCATATGTTCGCCGGTCCGATCAGGTTCACGCCGATCGTTTTCTGCCACCCCGAGCACCATTCTTCGAAGCTCACCGAATCGACCGCGTTTCCCTCCCAGACCCCGGCGTTGTTGACCACGATATCCAATCCGTTCAGCTCAGCAATGGTCTGTTCCACCGCGCGCCTCGCATCGTCCGCCACTGACACGTCTGCCTCAACCAGGACATGACCCCCGCCCGGCAACGAGCGCAACGTTTGCGTCGCCGACTTCCTGTCGGCTCGATAATTCACCGCGAGAGTAGCGCCCGCTTCAGCAAACGCCCCGGCGACGGCTCGACCGATGCCTCGCGATGCGCCGGTCACCAATACCCTTTTCCCCGAGAAGTCCGGCATCGAAACTGCCTACGGGCGGTCGGCGGAGCCGCCTGAATCAGCCGATGAGTCCGTATCGGCATCGGCGTCGTCATATTTTCGTTGTTCCTGAAGCTGCCCCAGCCGTTCTTCGTTGCGTTTCAGCCGTCGTCTGATCAGCTCCATTTTTCTCTCATGCATCTGCCGCTCCATGGGCGCTACAAATACGAACCATATGATGAGAATCATCGCGATACCAATCAGAAATCCCCAGCCCCACAACGGCATTCTTCTACTCCTTATCGACTGGCTTCTGGCGGCTGCCTCCGGTGCATATCGAATCGTCAGTTGGTCTTTCGCGACCCTCTGTAACGACCGTCTTCGAACGCCCCGAAAGTGGCTTCGACCAGCGGATGGCTGATCGGTTCTGCGCTCGCATCGGGCTCCAGATTTCGTTCGGCGACATACGTACTATGCGTGGCATCGTGAACGAGCACGTGATACCAAGGCCTGTCTTTCGGCGGTCGCGACCGCGCGACATTCTCGTACCACTCATCCGTGAGCATGAACTCCGGGTCAACATCGACGACGACACCACGATAGTCGAACAACTTGTGATGCACCAG
>JBHIDG010000086.1:0-10505 GCA_046760025.1 Woeseia sp.
CGCGTAACGGTCCCGAACGACTTGGCCGGCCTGGAATACGGTCAGAACATCCCCGGGTGCGAGCCCGTTTCTTGCGCCGCGGTTAATGACCACGACCTGATACTGTCCGATCATCGATACGCCATCTACTACCGAGATGATCTTGCCGTCAATCTGAATATCGGGCGCTTTCGGGAAGAAATTCAGCGGGATGTCCACGGTCTCGGGAAGGAGGCGGTCGCCGTTCAAAGCTTCACGATTGGTATCTACCAGCGCAACTGTCGCCGGGTCGCCGCCGCGCGCCATCATGCCTTCACCGACATATATGCCCTGATAACCGACGATATCGTCATCGTCCGGGTCGCGTAATCGCTCTCCGACGTGAACGACGCTGTACCGGGCGCCCGGCTGCGACGCAACACCACCGCGCACGTAGACCTCATTGCCGGCGGCTGCGATCATGTGATCGCCGCGCGTCGCGACAATATACGGCAGTCTTTCGGCCTGGCCTTTTTCGAGCACGAGTCCCTTGGACAGGAACGCGTCGATTTGCTCATAGGGAATGCTCGTGACAGCTTCGCTCAAGGGCGTCACTCTCGCGGCAGGAGACATTTTGTATGTGGCGCCCCGCATCGTTGTAGTCACGCGCGGCCGACCATCGATGTACACCAGTGACAATACGTCGCCGGGAAAAATGAGATGCGGGTTCTCGATCTGGGGATTGACATACCAGACTTCCGGCCAGTACCAGGGGTCTCTCAGAAAGGTTGCGGCGATATCCCAGAGCGTATCTCCGTCCTGCACGGTGTATTCGTCGGGGTGGCCCTCGGCCAGCGGTACTCTGGTCGGCGCCTCCTCGACCAGCACGAGCCTGGGTTCGTGAGTCGTCCGATTCACGCCGCCGTCTATGGACGAGGAACCGCTGGGCGAGGAACTGGTCGTTCGCTGAATGGGCGCCGGAGCCTCGTCGTCATTCGAGAACGGATTCATACCGCAGCCGGCCGCCGATACGGCCAGCGCGATGGCGGTCAGTCGTAGACTGCTTTTCAGGCAACATATGCTGAATGACATGATCGACGGATGCTCCATCAAGATGGTCTGAACCTGCCAGTGGGCAGGCGTTGCTATAATATGTCGTGTCGACGCCCGTCAGGCTGCCAAACGCGTCACAATTCCGGCCCGTTTCGGGTCTGGCAGGCTGATTTTCTGGCGGCATTGTCCGTCATCTTATTCAATAAAGTCAAAAATTTAGGTGCATTTTGTAGCAATTCACAAGAGTATCGACTCGAGGGTTTATGGCAGTACTGACTATTCTGGAGTTTCCGGATCCGAGGCTCAGAAAAAAGGCGGCACCGGTAGGGCATCCGGACGATGAACTCAGGGCTTTGATCGGCGATATGTTCGAGACAATGTATGCCGCACCGGGCATCGGCCTGGCGGCAACCCAGGTGGACGTGCACAAGCGCCTGCTCGTGGCGGACACCTCTGCCGAGAAGGACGACCCGCAGGTCTTGATCAACCCGGAAATACTGGAAAAGGACGGGGTCGCGGTCACGGAAGAGGGCTGTCTGTCCGTGCCCGGCTACTTCGAGCAAGTCGAACGCGCCGAACACATTCGCGTCCGGTATCTCGATCGCGAGGGAGACACGATTGAAAAGGACGTTGAGGGCTTGCTGGCCATTTGCATTCAACATGAAATCGACCATCTGAACGGCAAGCTGTTCATCGATTACCTGTCCGAGGCCAAGCGACAGAGAATTCGCAAGAAGCTGTTGAAGGACCGGAGGCAACAACCGGCCGCGGCTGCGGTTCTCTAGCGACGATACCCGCAACTCCGAACCAGTCTATGAACGGCGGAAGAATCCTGTTTGCCGGCACGCCGGATTTCGCGCTTGCATCATTGCGCGCGCTGGTCGATTGGGGAGTAACGCCGCTTGCCGTGTATACCCAGCCCGACAGACCGGCCGGCCGGGGCAGAATACTTCGCCCGAGTCCGGTCAAGGCGTTCGCAGTCGAAAAGGACATCGCGGTTCACCAGCCCGTGTCGCTCATGGATTCGGAGGTCGTCTCGGAGATTGCCCGGTTTGATGCAGACTTGATGATCGTGGCCGCATACGGCCTAATCCTGCCGCAGGCAATTCTCGATCTGCCGCTGCGCGGCTGTCTCAACGTTCATGCATCGCTCCTGCCCCGCTGGCGTGGTGCCGCCCCGATTCAGGCGGCGATACTCGCCGGAGATGAGTTAACCGGCATTAGTCTGATGCAGATGACCGCAGAGCTCGACAGGGGTCCGGTATTCGCGCAGCGGAAGCTTCGTATTGGTGATACCGAAACCGCGGGCGAGTTGCACGACCGCCTGGCCGGTTTGGGTAGCGACATGCTTTGCGAGCAACTGCCCGATATCCTCGACGGCAAAGTACAGCCTGAGCCGCAGGATGACAGTCGGGCGACCTATGCCGGCAAAATCCGGAAAGGTGATTCCGCAATGGACTGGCGCAAGTCTGCCGCTGAACTGGCACGGCAGGTGCGGGCCTACAACCCGGCGCCGGGCGCTTTTTTCGAGTTGGACGGCGAGCAGATAAAGTGCTGGTCGGCGGAAACGCTCGATGGGCAAGGCGGAACGATTGGCGCCGTGATGGCCGCGGGGCGTGACGGAATCGATGTTGCCTGCGGGGAGGGTCTGCTGCGCATGCTCGAGTTTCAGCGGCCGGGTCGTCGAAGAGTCAGTGCCACGGAATTCGCCGGCCAAACGCCCGTAACGGGCAAGCGTCTGGATTGATGGATGCACACAAGACAGGGGCGCGGACCCGGGCCCGGGTGGCGGAAGCCGTCGATGCTGTCGCCAATGGGGGCCGGTCACTCGACACCGCGATCGCCGGGGTGGAATCAGGCATCAGCCCGTCGGAGCGGAGCCTGGCACGGGCTCTCTGTTACGGGACGATCCGGTTCTACTTCCGCCTTCGCTGGCAGCTGGGCGGCTTACTCGACAGACCGCTGAAAGCGCGCGACAGTGTCATCGAGTCCCTTGTTGCCGTCGGTATCTATCAGTTAACCGATACCCGAATACCGGATCACGCGGCAGTCTCAATGACTGTCGAGGCAGCCCGGGTCTTGCGGCGGCCGAAGTATGTGCCACTGATCAACGCTGTCTTGAGGAGTTTCCTGCGCAAAGGCGTGCAGGCAAGGGAACCCTCCGATGACGAAGCGCGTTATTCGCATCCGGCCTGGCTGATCGAGCGATTTCAGAGCGATTGGCCGGACCACTGGCGTGAGATCGTGGAGGCCGGCAATTCGCAGCCGCCGATGTGGCTCAGGGTCAACATCAAGCGGCAGTCCACCGGCTCCTACATCGAGGAACTGCTGGCGCACGACCGTTCCGAAGGAACACACCGGTCTGACGGTTCAATCACGGGATTCGATCAGGCCCTCAGGCTGGAAAGCCCCAGGCTTGTCGGCGACCTGCCCGGATTTTCTGACGGCCGGGTTTCCGTCCAGGATGCCGCCGCACAACTGGCCGGGCCGTGGCTGCTCGAAGGCGGCGGCAAGCGGATCCTCGATGCCTGCGCGGCTCCCGGCGGGAAAGCCGGGCAGCTCCTGGAACTCGCGGGTCCGGATGCCGATCTAACGGCCATTGATGTCGACGAGCAGCGACTCGAGAAGGTCCGGGAAAATCTCACCCGGCTGGGGCTGACCGCAACGCTTGTTGCCGCAGACGCATCAACGCCTGATGAGTGGTGGGACGGGGTGCAGTTCGACGGGATTCTCCTGGACGCGCCGTGTTCGGCCAGCGGCATCATTCGCCGCCATCCGGACATCAAGCTCTTGCGGCGGCCGGAGGACATCGACAGGCTGGCCCGGTCGCAGCAGGCCCTACTGCAGGCGCTCTGGCCGCTCCTGGCGACCAACGGGCAGTTGCTCTATGTGACCTGCTCGGTCCTGACAGAGGAGAATGACGCTGTGGTGGGGGCATTTCTGGACTCACAGGCGGGCGCGCGGGAAAACGACGTGTTGCCTAATAGCAACATCCGCGATCTAATGCAGCGTAAGACATGTGGATATCAGATCCTGCCCGGCAACCAGGACCTCGACGGTTTTTATTACGCGTGTCTGGAGAAGGTTGGCTGACAACAATATGACCGAAAGACTGACAGGCGGGCTGGTTTCGATTCTGATCGGCAGCCTGATAACAACGCCGATGCCGGCCGGGGCACAGGAAAGGCCTGATCGCGCCGGTTATTTCGACGTGCGATCGGCTTCGACGACCCTGGTCGAAGGTGTCCACGAGCTCGAAGCCCGCCTTCAGCTGGTACTGAGCGACGAGGCGCTCGATGCGCTCGCGAGCGGCGTCGCACTCAGAATAGAACTCAATCTCGAAGTCATCCGGGTCCGAAAATTTATCCCTGATTCGACAGACGCGGAGCTCGTGGTCAGCTATGAGCTCGAGTATCGCCCGCTGAGTCAGCGCTACATAGTCAGAAACCTGAACAGCGGTGATCAGGATTCATTTGCGACACTTTACTCGGCTCTGAACAACCTTGGCCGGATTCAGGGTCTGCCGGTCATCGACGACGCGATTCTCAAGCCTGACAAGAGATACCGCATTCGCCTGCGCGCGAGGCTGAGCACGGAACAGTATCCGGCCCCACTGCGCATTCTGTTTTTCTGGCGGGACCAGTGGCAGCTGGAAAGTAAGTGGTTCGAATGGTTGCTCGAACGATAAGAAGACTGGCCTATATGGTACTCGGCGTGGTCGGCGTCGGCCTCGTGCTGACCGCGCTGTTCCTCTTGAGCCTTACCTCACAGAACTCGGAACATTTCGACCGGCTGCACAGCCTGATGCTGCTGATCAACGTTGCCGGCGTGCTCGTGCTGCTCGGCTTCCTGATCGGCAATCTGACCCGATTGGTACGTGACTACCGCGAACACGTTCCCGGAGCAAAATTGAAAGCACGCATGGTCGGCATGTCAGTCACGCTCGCCGTGGTACCGCTGCTGGTGGTTTTCTATTTCTCGATGCAGTTCATCAACCGAGGCATCGATACCTGGTTCAACGTCGAGGTCGAAAAGGGCCTCGACGACGCACTCGCTCTCAGCCAGGCGGCGCTCGGAATACAAATGCGGGACAACCTGCGAACGACGATGCAGATTGCGGATCGCCTGCGAGGGGTCAGCGGGCGCCAGCTCATCTTCGAACTCAGCATGTTGCGGCGCGAGAGTGGCGCGAGTGAGATAACCGTGTTCGGCCGAAACAGTCGCATCCTGGCGACCAGTTCGGACCATGCCGCGGGCAGCATGCCCCAGGTACCGAGGGACGAGGTACTGTTGCAGATCAGTCAGAACAGGCCGTTCGTCAGTCTCGATCCGGTAAAACGGGGTAGTTTCCAGATCCGTACGGCCGTGGCGTTCCGCGACCGGACCCGGCCGGAAACGCTCGGCGTCATCCAGGCGCATTTCCCGGTTACGGAGAGAATCGGACGAATGGCCAACAACGTCGATACGGCGTACAGCAAATATCGACGGCTCCTCTTCCTGCGCGAACCACTGAAGCAGACATTCACATTCACGCTGTCGGTCGTGTTGATGCTGTCCTTGCTGGCATCGATCTACGGGGCGTTTGTTCTGTCAAGACGACTCGTCGCGCCGATTCAGGATCTGGTCGCGGGAACGCAGGCGGTCGCCAAGGGTGATTTCGATACCCGGCTGCCCACGCCGTCGAGGGACGAGATCGGTTTTCTGGTCAGCTCGTTTAACGAAATGACCGAGAGACTGTCAAAAGCCCGGCGCCAGGCGAGCCTCAGTCAGGCACAGGTGGAGGCGGAGCGCGCCAACCTGGCTGTCATTCTTGCAAGGTTGTCGACCGGCGTTGTCGCCCTCGAATCGGACCTGAAGATCCGTACCGCCAACCAGGCCTCCGGGGCGATTCTCAACGTCAATCTCGAAAACCGGGTCGGCGAATACCTGCCGGATGTCGCCGCCGGCCAGCCCCTGCTCGAGCAGTTTGTCGACGTGGCGCAGGTTCATCTCAAGGCCGGGGAAACCGAATGGAGAGAGCAAATCGTATTGCGAGGCGAAGTCGGGCGGCGCATATTGACCTGTGCCTGCACGACGTTGCCGGGCGATGAGGATCATGCCGCCGGATTCGTGATCGTTTTCGATGACATCACGGCGTTGCTCCAGGCGCAGAGAGATGCAGCCTGGGGCGAGGTTGCGAGGCGCCTGGCACACGAAATCAAAAACCCGCTGACGCCGATACAGCTGTCAGCCGAGCGGCTGCGGCGAAAGTACATCGATACGATGTCGGACGAAGAGGTGCAGGTGCTCGACCGGGCGACACACACGATCGTACAGCAGGTAGAGGCGATGAAGGAAATGGTGAATGCATTCAGTGACTATGCGCGGACCCCTGACATCGAAATTAACGTATTCCACCTCGACAAACTCGCACACGAAGTTGTCGATCTGTATCGCGCCCAGGAAAAGGACATAGAGATTGTCCTGAATACGGATCCTACCCTGCCGCAGATCGAAGCGGATATGGGTCGCGTGCGTCAGATGTTCCATAACCTGATTACGAATTCCATAGAAGCGTTGGAATTCAGTGACGAGAGGGGCCACATCGAAGTCCGGATCAGCAAAAAGGAGGTCCAGGAAACCGACGCCGTCGAGATCGTTGTCGAAGACAACGGGCCGGGATTCAAGACCGGATCCGTCAGCCAGGTATTCGATCCATACGTAACAACAAAGCCCAAAGGCACTGGCTTGGGGTTAGCAATCGTCAAGAAGCTGGTCGAGGAACACGCCGGGACAGTCGAGGCCGAGAATCGGGATGAGGGCGGCGCGGTGATCCGTATCCAGCTGCCCGTGAACGAATCCGCGCGGGGAGCAATGATGGCATTGTTGCCGAGCCGGGCGGAAAAGCGGAGGGAAAGAGCATGAGCGCACTCCAAGTGCTGGTAGTCGATGACGAGGCCGATATCCGCACACTTATTAAAGACATTCTGTTGGACGAAGGTTATGAGGTAACCAACGCAGCCGATGCCGCCGAGGCACGCGCGGCCCGGCGGGATGGCAAATTCGATCTGATTCTGCTCGATATCTGGATGCCGGATACCGATGGCATTACTCTCCTGCGGGAGTGGTCCGAGCAGGGTGATCTCGATTGTCCGGTGGTCATCATGTCGGGGCACGGGACGGTGGATACTGCCGTCGAGGCGACACGCCTCGGTGCTTTCGATTTCGTAGAAAAACCGCTGTCGATCGCGAAGCTCCTGCGAACGGTCGAGCGCGCTATCGACGCGGCGAAAAGGCAAACGAGTACGGCAAGACGCCTGCCGCCGTCTCTGATGACGCCTGTCGGGCGAAGCGAACTCATGCAGGTCCTTAGAGACAAGGTACAGCAGTACGCCAATCATGAATCGCCCGTGCTTTTGACCGGAGAGGCCGGGACCGGCCGCGGCGCGTTTGCCCGCTACATTCACGCCCTGAGCGACCGGGCGGAAGGACCACTGGTCAATATGCTTGCGGCTTCCCTCACGGAAAGTAATGCCGAGGAACAGCTGTTCGGCACGGAGGAAGACGGCGAGGTTCACAATGGTTACTTCGAGCGCGCGAGCAACGGCACGCTGATCATCGACGAACTCACAGATCTCAATGAGCTGGCGCAGAAACTGATTCTGAGCGTATTGGAACAGGGTGAACTCCTACGCTGTGGCGGGCATGAGCGCATCAAACTCAAAGCGCGCGTTCTTGCGACGGCGAACGCCGATTACGAGAACAGAATCGAGGCGGGCACCTTGAGAAAGGAACTCGTGTCCAACCTCAATACGCTGAGCGTCCGGGTGCCGCCGCTGAGGGAGTATGCGGAAGACGTGCCGGAGCTGTTGAGTTACTACGTCGACAAACTGGTCGACGGCGAAGGGCTGTCATTCAGGCGATTCGGCGTGGCCGCGCAAAACAGGCTCAGGAACTATCCGTGGCCTGACAATGTAAGGGAAGTGAAGAACCTCGTTCGCAGACTCCTGCTGACAGGCTCCAATGAAGAAATAACTCTCGAGGAAGTCGAAAAAGAGATTGAAGCAACGTCAAAGGCCGACGAGCCGCTGGTCAAGCAGGACCTCCTGTCGCTGCCGTTGCGGGAAGCACGCGAGCAGTTCGAGCGCGCATATCTGCGGCAACAGCTCGTTCTCTGTGACGGCAAGGTCGGTCGACTCGCCAAGCGCGTCGGCATGGAGAGGACTCACCTTTATCGAAAACTTCGCTCGCTGGGTGTCGATTTCAGATCGGTAGGCGCAGAGGAATAATCAGCCTGTTTTCGCCGGGGCGGTCGACGACGAGCGTCTCAGCTGTTTCGTCCAGTATTCAAACGAACGCCCGGGAACGAAGATATCCAGGCCCGCCGCCGGTTCGTCCAGCGGGTTTGTCACCCAATGCGGCTCATCACCGGGAATATACACCACGTCGCCCTTGTTCATCTCTTGATCATCATAATTGTCACTATGGACGATCACTTTCCCGCTGAGCAAGGCGAGCACCTGGGAGTTGGAATGCGAATGACGTGGTGAGACATGGCCTGCGGGTTTTACGAAGTGCTCGATGGATATGTCTTTCTGATCGCACAAACTGGCCCGCACCCACAGTTCCTGCGGCTCGTATCGTCTAGCCTTGTCAAAGCGAACGACCTTCATGTGTTGCCTCCAACCGTATCGGCGTATATTTTGGGAATGCGACGCGGAATTTTGACAGTCCATGACCGCCACGCAAAGAAGACGAAATAGGCGAGCGCAAAGTAGCTGTATTTGTAGCTGAATATGCCGAAGACATCATGTCTCTGGAGGTAGATTGCCCATAAGTGCAGCCCCACAGAAACCAGCAAATGCAAAATGATCAGAAAATGTACAGGCTTCTCCCATTTGCCCCGGTATTCGATTCGACGCGTTTGACCGATAAGTATCGCAGCGCCTAGCGACCCCAAAATGACGATAATCCAGTCGATGATATAGGGCATCTCCTGCAAGGGCAGGTCGTACACGAGCCTGAGGATATGCGCGATAGACCCACCCGTGTACAGCGTTGCGACCGAATGTAGTCCCATTCTCGTAACAATTGTTTTGTCGAACTTCATAGGATGAACCGACGACTGCCCCGTTTGGCAGGAATGATTCTGCCGTCTTTGAGAAATCTCAGGCCGGGTCTTCCGAAATCTTGAATGCTCAGTCCACGGATTAGATTCAGCGCCTTTTGGTCCTCATCCATCGTCGGACCATTGGGCCTTATCTGTTCGGTTGAGTGGATCCGGCCCTCGATGAACCTGCCTGTTTTATCGATCGTTGCGACCAGAATCGGTGCGATGCCCTTGATGCCGTCGACGCTGATGCCGTAGTAGGTGGCGAAATTTCCGAGGCTATAGGCGATCAGCCGGTCCTTGTATCGCTCCATTGCGCGTACGACATGCGGGCCGTGGCCAATCACGAGGTCGGCGCCTGCATCGACCACCATGCGGGCGAATTCGACGACGTCGCCGCGCGGTTCGCCGTAATACTCTTCTTCGTCAAACGGCAGGCGCATGACATCTCTTCCCTCTGCGCCGCCGTGGAACGAGACGATGACGATGTCGTGTGTGTTTGCGCAGTCGGCGACCGTTGCGGCCGATTTCTCGTAGTCGAGCAGCAGGTTGGAGTTCTTGGTCACGGCATATGCGATCAGCGCAATCCTGAGGCCGTTCGCCTCAAGGCTTGCAATGTCGCCTTCGAGGCCGGAGTGATGTATGCCGGCTGCAGCCAGTGTCCCCATGGTTGCCAGTCGGCCTTCTTCGCCGAAGTCACGGGCGTGGTTGTTGGCAAGACTCATCACGTCGAATCCGGCATTGACGTAATGCTCGACATATCGAGAGGGGGAGCGAAAGCGATAGCAGGCGGCCGGGTTGCTGCATTGCTTGCCCGGCTCGCCGCCGTCCACCAGCACGCCCTCGAGATTGCCGAAGGTGATATCGGCCGTGGAGAGTATGGGCGCCACCGCCGCAAGGAAGCTGGCGCCGTCGTCGTCGGGAAGGTGGTTTTCGGGATAGTCGGTGCCGAGCATCATGTCGCCGACGGCGGCGATGCTGAGTCGCCTGTCCTCGGGTCCCCCGTCGACCGCTGGAGCTTCCTCGAGCTGCGGTGTATCGGTCGTGTGTGCCGACGGCGGCCGTTCCGAAGGCAGCGTCGCGCAGGCGGAAAGCAAGAGGGCTGCGGGCAGAATGCGGGCTGACGATTCAATCGCCAAGTCTGATTCTCAGCACGTCGATCTGCGCCTGACGGAGCCGGTTTCGGATCACATTGAGTTTGTTCAGATCGTCGATCGGGCCGATCCGGACGCGGTGGTAGGTCTTGTCGTCGATCGTCACGCGCTGAATTCTCGATTCGATTCCCTGCATGGCAAGTTGTGCCCTGCGCTTGTCTGCGTCCTCGTATCTCGTGAACGAGCCCGCCTGCAGAACATAAACTCCGGGCTCGACAACGGCCTTCGGCCCGGAGTCGGCCCGCACGTCC
>JBHIDG010000087.1:0-10497 GCA_046760025.1 Woeseia sp.
CGGCCCGCACTTTCCGATATTCGAAGCAACGTTTCAGTACGGCGGCGTGCTGGTTCGGGTGGACGCACTGTTGCCCGAAGGGCGCGCTTGGCAGATCGTGGAAGTCAAGGCCTCGACGTCGGTAAAGGAAGAGCATGCCTTCGACTGCGCGGTGCAGGGCTGGGTCATTCAGGGCCTGGGTCTCGATCTGAAGGGCATATCGCTCGCCTACGTGGACAACACTTTCGTATACCAGGGTGACGGCGATTACCGGGGACTGCTGATCGAAAAGGACATGGCCGAGGAAGTGGAGCAACTGATGCCGATCATTCCCGAGTGGGTACAAAAGGCCGGGGATGCGGCGCGCGCCCCGGAACCGGACATTCCAGTTGGGCAACATTGCTTCGATCCCTACGCGTGTCCGTTCGTCCGGCACTGCTGGCCGTCGGACACCGATTACCCCGTGCTGGGCTTGGCGGGCAGTAGGGCGAAACTCGCCGAGTTCGTCATGCAGGGATGTCGGGATATTCGCGACGTCCCGTCGAGTCGCCTCACCGAGAGGCAACAGTGGATTCAGCGCGTGACTGCCTCAGGTCAACCGGAGCTGCTGGCGGGCGCTTCGCAGTTGGTCAACGATCTCGCATACCCGCGATATTATCTGGACTTCGAGACGATCATGCCGCCGGTGCCGATATGGGCCGGCACCCCGCCCTTACGAAACCCTGCCGTTCCAGTGGTCCTGCCACTGTGAAACCGCGCCGGGAAAGGTCGAGCATGCCGAGTTTCTGGATCTGAGCGGCGACCCGCCAATGCGAAGGCTCTCGGAGTCGCTGATCCGGGCACTCGGCAGGGAAGGGCCCGTCCTGATGTACACGCCGTACGAAAGACGCATCATCGACGGGCTGATCGATCGCTTGCCGGACCTGCGGCACGCCCTTGCCGGGATAGTGGCGAGGCTGGTCGATCTGGCGCCGGTCACCCGGCAGAACTACTACCACCCCGCCATGCACGGCTCGTGGTCGTTGAAAGACGTCCTGCCCACGATCGCAGACGATATAGGCTACGAAGATCTAGAAGGAATTCAAGAAGGTACAGCAGCTTCCGAAGGTTATTTAGAGGCTATCGATCCGGATACCACGACCGAGAGAAGGGCCGAGCTCAAGACCCAGCTGCTGGCTTATTGCAAGGTTGACACCGAGGGGATGGTGAGACTGGTGCATTTTCTTGCACAGCATTCCCGTTAGCGAAAGCGCGCCATACCGGTGGACTATTCGGCTTAGATGACCGGCGGCCGGCCCATTGGTTTTACAAGTCGTAACGCCCGCACCCTGCGACGCGTGCTTCTCAGAAACGCGACGCCATAGAGATATCCGGCGGCACCGCCGGTCACGTGCGCCATGACATCGACCATGCCTGTGTCGACATCCGCGAACAAGTTATAGACGTCCCAGCCGATGTACCACAGAGCCAGTGCCCAGGCAGGCACAGCTATGGATCCGAAGATCACGATGAACCAGTAGTAACAGCGAATGCGGCCCGACGGCAACAAAAAGGCAAACAAACCGATCATGCCCATTACCACACCGGACAGTCCCAGCGTCGAGTAATGGCTGCCCATCAAACCCGCCGCCAGTGACGAAAACGTGGCGCTGAATACGGATATCGCAACGATCAGGGCAACGAAGGAGTAGCTGCCGATCAGTACTTCGATCGTCGTTGCGAAGGCAAAGAAGAAAACCAGATTGAATATGATGTGTGACCAGCTTGCATGCGTAAAACTCGATGTGATCATCGCGATCGGGTCCCAGGAACCCGTGTAGTAGGCGAATTCATTGTCGGGGTAGGTCGGTACCCTGGTCTGGTACAGCCGGTATTGCTCGTTCAATTTATCGTGAACATATGCGCGGGAGTCCTCGATGCTCAGACCGGCAAGCGGCCGCATGTCGTCCGTCATCTTCTGGATAGTCTCGGCCGGATTCGGCGAAGTATCGATATCAAGCAGCACATCGACGCAGGGCACATCAGATTCCGGACCCGCAATTCTGGCAAGTACGATCTCCGTCAGGCGGCCCTTTGCATCGCCGCAGAACGAGACGAACGCTTCCTGATACTCGTCCCAGGTGTTGATCTGGTGCACGAATACCACCAGACACAGCACGCAGATCAGGACCGTGAGGACCGGAAACCTGGGTAGCGGAAAGTCTGGCTTGACCGGAATAAACAAGAATCGTCAACTATAGTCAATGTGTGGCATTCGGCCAGAATACACGGGCGGTCGCAGGGCGTCATCGACGAGCGCACGGTTTGGGCAGGAAGAATATATTTGGATACATGCTCGAAAATCCGCCGGACAGCGTGCGGCATTGTGTCGGTAATACTGCTGGCACTTTACGCCGTGAGCCATGCGGAAGATCCCGCTTACGCTGCCCGCAGGTCCGACATGGTTGCCCAGATAGAACTGTATGCGCGTCTGGCCGGAGACGTTTCGGCGATTTCCGAGAACGTTCTCTGGTCCCTCGGGACCGTGGAGCGCCACCAGTTCGTTCCCGACAGACAGAAGCAATTTGCCTACGAGAATCGCCCCCTGCCGATCGGGCATGGCCAGACAATCTCGCAACCCTACATCGTGGCCTTGATGACGGATCTGATAAGCCCCGGGAAAGACCATGTCGTACTGGAAGTCGGCACCGGTTCGGGCTACCAGGCCGCAATTCTGTCGGGGCTCGTCAAAGCCGTATATACGATCGAGATCATTCCGCCGCTTGCGAGACAGGCTGAAGCCCGACTGAAGCGACTCGGCTACGACAATGTAACTACACGTCTCGGCGACGGCTATTACGGCTGGGAAGAACATGCGCCCTTCGATTCCATTATCGTGACGGCTGCCGCCAGCCATGTGCCGCCGCCGCTGGTCCGACAACTTCGTCCGGGAGGACGCATGGTGATCCCGGTCGGCGGACGGTTCATGACGCAGCAACTGCTATTGATCGAAAAAACCGGGCTAGGTGAAGTCAAGACATTTCAGATTGCGGCGGTAAGATTCGTTCCGTTGACGGGCGAGCATTAGTGACGCTGCCGCGATTCGTATTTCCCGCGACGCTACTCATCTCATCGGCCGCGATCGGCTACGAAATCCTCCTGATGCGACTGCTGTCGATCGTGCAGTGGCATCACTTCGCCTACATGATAATCAGCTTGGCGTTGCTGGGATACGGCGCCAGTGGAACCTTTATCGCCATTGCCAGGCGTTACCTCGAGGCCCGGTTCGCGTCGGCCTTCGCGACCAGCGCCCTGTTGTTCGGCGTAGCAATGGTCGCGTGTTTCGTGCTCGGGCAACGACTGCCATTCAACGCGCTGGAAGTCGTGTGGAATCCGCGACAATTTTTGTACCTTGCCGGGATATACCTGGTTTTCTTCGTTCCGTTTTTCTTTGCAGCGAGTTGCATCGGACTCGCGCTGACCTGCCTCCGCTTCCAGATCAGCCGCATCTATCTATTCGATTTACTCGGTGCGGGGACCGGTGCGGCGTCGATCATTGGCGCGCTTTTCCTGATGACGCCGCAGAATGCGCTGAAGCTGCTGGCTCTACTGGCGCTCGCGGCCTCGGCACTGGTGATATCGACGAAGGGCAGGCGCCTGATGCTTGTACAGGGCATCGTCGCGGCCGTGTTGCTGGTCGGACTGCCCCAGAGCTGGCTCGATCTCCGGATTTCCCAATTCAAGGGCCTGAGTCAGGCACTGCAGGTCGTCGACACCAGGGTTCTGGCGCAGTATTCGAACGCGCTCGGCCTCGTGACCGTGGTCGACAGTCCGACGATTCCTTTCCGGGATGCGCCCGGCCTGAGCCTGAATACAAACTCTGAGCCGCCGGAACAGATAGCGGTATTCACCGACGGCGATGCGATGAGCGTGATTACGCGATACGACGGCGATCCGGACTCGCTGACCTACATGGACGATTTAGCGGCCGCACTGCCGTATCAGCTCCTGGACGAGCCATCAGTCCTCATTCTGGGCGGTGGCGGTGGTACTGATGTGTTGATGGCGCTCCGGCATGGCGCTCGTGAAGTTGACGTCGTCGAACTCAATCCCGTGATGATAAGACTGGTCGGCGAAAGCTACGCCGATTTTGCAGGCAACATTTACGATGACGTCCGGGTCGCCGTTCACGAGGGGGAAGCAAGAGGATTCGTCGCAAGACAAACCCGGCGATACGATCTCATACAAGTCACATTGTTGGATTCGTTTTCCGCATCGGGATCGGGGGTCCAGTCGCTCAACGAGAGTTATCTGTACACCGTGGAAGCCGTAAAAGAGTATCTGGGCCAGCTGGCGCCCGGCGGCATCCTTGCCATCACCCGCTGGCTGCGCATGCCGCCACGCGACAGCCTGAAACTCTTTGCAACGGCCGTCGAAGCATTGACGCGTGCAGGCTTCGATTCGCCCGGTCGTCAGCTGGCCATGGTCAGGAGCTGGAATACGAGCACACTGCTGGTCAGAAACGGCCCAATTGCGGATGAGGACATTGCATTGATTCGCGAGTTCTCGCGCAGTCGTTCGTTCGATACCGCTTACTATCCCGGCATGCCGGCCGGTGAGGCGAACCGATACAATATCCTGGCAGAACCCTATTTGTTCGACGGTGCGACTTCGCTTTTGAGTAACGATGCCGTCGACTTCGTCGACCGCTACAAGTTCGAGATCACGCCGGCGACGGACAACCAGCCGTACTTCTTTCATTTTTTCAAGTGGAGCTCGTTGCCCGAGACACTCGCATTGCGGCATCGCGGCGGCGCGGGACTGATCGAGTGGGGTTATCTGATTCTGGTCGGAACACTTGTGCAAGCTCTCGTCATCGGCGCCTCGTTGATTCTCCTGCCATTACTGCTCAGCAAACGCGCCTGGTCACGAGGCACCGGTACGCGCATGGGCGCCTATTTTTTTCTTCTCGGGCTTGCATTCATGTTCATCGAGATGGCGTTCATTCAGAAATTGATTCTGTTCTTGAGTCATCCACTTTATTCGGTCGCTGTCGTCTTGAGCGGCTTTCTGGTCTTTGCAGGGACAGGTAGCGGTTACTCCAAACGGCTTCAACGACAGATCGGAAAGAGAAAATGCGCACCGATCACAATTGTCATCGCCGCAATTGTCGTGATTGCACTCGTATATCTGTTGCTCCTGCCCGAATTGCTCGGTCGTCTCGTCGGACTGCCGGATGTGTTCAAGGTCAGTCTGTCATTCATCATTATTGCGCCATTGGCATTCTTCATGGGCATGCCTTTTCCGATCGGACTCGGCAAAGTTGCCGAGGAGGCGGCTGACTTTGTTCCCTGGGCGTGGGGCCTCAACGGATACGCATCGGTGGCAAGCACCTCGATGGCGACCCTTTTGGCCATCGAATTCGGTTTTACCGTGGTCGTCATGTTGGCGCTCGGGCTGTACGTCGCCGCGGCTTTCATTATAGAGAAAATGCCATCAGAAATATCTATAAGCCATTGAAATAAAGGAATAAAGTATGCTAAAACTACAGCGAGTCTTGCTCCTGGCAATCGCCTCGGTGGCGTCGATGCCGTCGGCCACGGCCGAACACGACGGCCTGGATGTGCACGACGACTATTACCGCGGATTCGCACAGGGCGCGTACTACGGCCTGATGCTTGCGGGAGAGGATTACCACGTTGCCTGGTGCATGAAAGTCGAACTCGAGTACGAGGCAAAGGAAATGGGCACCGGCGCCGATTTTCAACGCAGGATGGAGGCTTTGCTGGCGAAGTGCCGGGAGGAGAATGCTTAGGTGTAATAATCGGTATCTGATCTGGCAGACAGTGTCCGATATAGTCTAATCCGAACGGCCGCTTTCGCTGTGGATTCACTCGGTCGACGCAACACATTGGTTAAATCGTTCGGCCGATGTTCGAAAGGATAGCGTTTTTCGCGGTCTCTCGTTGACCTGTCTGGCGACCGCATTCAATCTGTTTTGGTGGATGTTTGAGGGATCCATGCCCTTTGGGAAGTACTGTCTGAGCAAGCCGTTGGTATTCTCATTCGAGCCGCGTTGCCATGGCGATAGCCGTGGTGTTACACAGAATGTCGGCGATCTGTTGATCGGTGTAGGACTCTCTTTCGGTCATGATTGCTGATGGCCGTAACGCGGATGATTCTATCGTATCCGATGCCCACATGGCCTGTGGGCAATCTTCCATTACAATCATGGCATCACCGAACCACCGGGTACGGCCGAGGCATGCGGCAAATCATCATTCGACGATCAGGACTGTTAGTAACCGCGTTGTTACTTGCCGCCCTCGGCGGCTGCGGCGTCCGGGTCGCGGAAGATGTGCCGATAGAGATGCGCGACGGTATCAGCCTGATGACCGACATCTATCTGCCGCCAGGCCGTGGCCCGTTTCCGGTGATCGTTTCACGAGTGCCGTACGGAACGCGGACCGAGTACATATTTCAGCCGGCACTGGGCCGGTTCTTTGCCGAAAACGGATTTGCTTACGTCACCCAGAATGTGCGCGGCCGATTCGGTTCGGAAGGCGAGTTCAAGGCCTACACGAACGAAAACGAGACAATCGACGCGTACGACACAATCGACTGGATCGTCTCGCAGGAATGGAGTAACGGTATCGTCGGCGTCATGGGTGAGTCCTACTACGGGTACACGGCCCTCGCAGCGGCGGCGAGTGGACATTCGGCAATCAAAGCCGTGTCGTCCGCCAATATCACCTTGGCGCGCGAGAAACAGGTGCTCGATGGCGCGTTCCCGCTGCAGGCGAGCGGTCTCTGGGCCCTGGAGATGGATGACGCGGACGACGGTCCCTATCAGGACACGGAACAGATCGACCTCTATCGCCTGCCATTGATCACGATGGGAGAAGCCTACGGACTACGAGACGAGTTGTGGCGTGAACGCGTGTCCGGATACCTGGACGGGCCGCGGAGCAGGCGGGATAGAGCGCTGGAAGGTTACGAGAAGATCCGGGTGCCGGCCCTGCATTTCGGCGGCTGGTACGACACCTTCACGCGTGGTTCGATCGCGATCTGGGAGGGTGTCAGGCTTTATGGCGGCGATCAGGGCGCCAGCGAGATGCAATGGCTCGTGATGGGCCCCTGGGATCACGACGCCATATCGATACACCTGGCAGGCGAGGCGGCGCCGATGACAATCGGCCGTCGTGATATCGGCCAGAGATTCGTGTCTACGTACGGCGATACCCTGCTCGAATTCTTCACCTATTTCCTGAAGCGTGAGGACAACGGGTTTATCGACCTGCCACGGGTGCAGTACTTCAACATCGGTGACAACGACTGGAGATATAGCGAGCAATGGCCCCCGGAGAGATCGAGACTGCGCTCGTTGTTTTTTCATAGTGGGGGAGACGCCGCCTCGGCCGACGATGGATTCCTCGATTTCGTGCGGCCGAGGGACGAACCGATCGATTCCTATGCCTATGATCCGCGCGACCCGGTTTCGATTACCGAAGACCGTGACGTCTGGAGTCGCGCGTCCGATCTACCGGATCGCTCGGTCCTGTTGGCTCGCGATGACGTCCTGACCTACGTGACGGGTCCGTTGCGCAATGACCTGGACATCACCGGGCCGATCGCCGTCGAGCTTTATGCGTCTTCCTCCGCGACGGATACGGATTTCACGGCGGCGCTGGTGGATGTCTATCCCGATGGGTACAGCCTCCTCATACAGGAGGGAATTCTTCGGGCTAGCTTCCGGGACAAGGGCTCGGACCCGTCACCCATCGAGCCCGGACGGGTCTATACGTTTATGATCGATCTCTGGGCGACCAGTTACACCGTACCTGCGGGACATAAGATTCGCGTGGAAATATCATCGAGCAATTTCCCGAGATTCGCCCGCAACCTGAATAACGGCGAACCGTTCGGCATGAGCGACTGGATCGAAATTGCCGAGCAGTCGATCTACCATACGAGCCGATATCCGTCGCGACTCGTGTTACCTGTCATGACGTCGCCATGATTCATTCAATCACTCAGTCGTTCAAGATTGCAACGGCGGTCTGTCTGTTGATCGTCACCACGGCGAACGCACAGTGGTCCGTTCCGGCATCGAGAGAAGTCATCATTCGAGGCGGTTGGCTTTTCGATGGAATCAGCGACAAACGCCGGCAAAATACCGGGATCGTGATTCGCGAGGGTAACTTCGCTGCCGTCGACGCCGGTTTGCAGGAACAGATTCTGACAGCGGCCGCCGTCATTGACTTGAGCGAACAGGAAACGATCCTTCCCGGAATGTTCGATCTGCACGCTCACTATAACTTCGATCTCGTAGACCGGGGCCGCGCCGAGGAAGTCGTCTACAACGGCATTATTTTCCTGGCAAACGGCGTGACATCGACCTGGTCGGCTGGCGAATATTATCCGGAGCGTGTGATCGCGCAACGTGATCTGATCGACGCGGGGGAAAGCACCGGGCCCCGTCTCTTTGCGTCGGGGCCGTATTTCGGCGGATTCAGATGCGAATACAGCGTGGAGACGGCTGCCGACGACTGCGTCGCATGGCCAAATGACATCACCGAGGAGGAAATCCGCGAAGAAGTTGACAAGTGGGCGGAACAGGGTGTCATTAGCATCAAGATAAAGCAGGCTACACCGGGCGAGGCCAAGGTCCTGATAGAGCAGGCCCACAGACGCGGGATGACGACGACCGGACACCTGGCCAACTACCATGGCGAATACGACGTTCACCCGAGAGATGCGATCCTGATGGGATTGGACAGGGTCGAGCATCGGATCACCCTGGCCAGCGGGCAGCGCGAGAGTGCGGATCTGGGGCAGATGATCGACCTGCTTCTCAAATATCAGGTGTATTTCGATGCCAATCTGCAAATGTACGGTGGTATTAACCTGCGTAACAAAATAGGTCCCGACATGGTCTGGACCAACGAGTCGCGATTTTTCACACCATACGCGCGAGCATTGCTCGAGAAACGTGGCCCACCACCGCCGGAGTCCGATGAGGCCGATTTCGCCCAGCGCATGCACGAATTGAGAAAGCTCTTCGATATGGGCGGCGAAGGCCTTCTCGTAGTCGGCACCGACGAGCCCGTGTATACGCCCCTGCTGCCCGGTTTCGCCTATCATCGCGAACTCCTGGCGATGACTTACGCGGGATTGCCGCCGGTATCAGTGCTGAAGGCCGCGACAATCAACGGTGCCAAGGCACTGGGCGTGGGAGACAGGCTGGGCTCGATCGAGGCCGGCAAGCTGGCCGATCTCCTGGTTGTAAACGGCAATCCACTCGCAGACATAAGAGCCGCTCGCGACGTGCGGCTCGTCATCAAATCCGGCCGAATATACGAATCCGAGGCGCTTCTGAAGTCGGCCGAAGGCATGATCGGGCCGACAGGCCCGGACGACCATGCCGACTGGGAGCTCAGAATCCGGCCGCTGCGGACCCAATGAGCCGGTTGCAGGGCTTCTCCGAGGAACTGCGACGCCGACGCTGTGTCGTCCCGGCGTCGACAAAGCGGCTGCCGGACATCGCCCCTTACGACATTCTCTCGCTGTTTACATCGATTTCGTGCGGCAAATTCGAACAAGCGATCGAACAATGCGTGGATGGCTGTCCTGACCTGGAATGCGGCCCTTGGCCCAGCGTGATCGGCAATAATTTGCACCGTGCTGTCGATTTATCTCGTGCTCGACCTTGTCTCGTTGTGCGAGCAACCGGCCTTCATCGCAATGCAACAGGAGTTCCAGTCCAGGGCGGCCGCGCAGCGCCGCCGTCCGGGCGAGTAAAATTGCGCCGATCGGGTAAAATCGCCCATGTGCGTAATCAGTGATTCGACAGCATGACACCTGAAGAAGAAGAGTTATCGCCGGAGATTTATCAACTTCTGGCTTCCGACCGCAAGATCGAGGCGATCAAGCTGATCCGCGAGGAGACCGGGCTCGGGCTGCGTGAGGCCAAGGATCTTGCCGACGCGCTCTCCGGGAACCACGATCCGGGGCAAGTCCCACCTCCCGAAATGCGGGAAGAGGGTGGGGCCGGTGGCATGGTCGCAATACTGATAGCTATCCTGATTGCGATACTGGTGTATGTATTCTTCCTGAGCCACTGACCGGCGGCAAAAGGAGTATCATTCCGTTCAGGAACCGTGCAAGAGGGGAGACACCATGAGCCAGAACGAAGCAACGCCGGACGAGCTGTCTGAAGACGCCAGTCAGAAAGAGCAAAGCGATGCCCGGCAGATCGAGGAGAACCTGAAAAGGCGCTCGACCTGGCTGCGACTAGTATTCATGATCGTGTTTATTGCAATTTACGGGATCACCCGGATCGTTTTCGGCGCAGTGGTCGTTTTCCAGTTTCTGTGGGTCCTGTTTACCGCGGAGACGAATAAACAACTGACGGGGCTGGGCCAGTCCCTGGCTACCTACACTTACCAGCTCATGCGCTATCTGTCATTCAATACCGACGACAAGCCGTTTCCGTTTTACGCCGAATGGCCCACAGGGGAGCTTGGAGACTAACAACTA
>JBHIDG010000088.1:0-10477 GCA_046760025.1 Woeseia sp.
ATCGGTGGAATAGCCCGCCGTAAACACCGGCGCCAGCGACCAGAACGAGCCATTGGTCAGGCCGACCACCAGGCAACCGAGCGTCGCGGTCGGGCAAAACCGGTAAAGGCGGAGGATATCCAGATTGACCGACTGCGGTTGCTCCGGAGACTGCGCGGTCGACATGGCGACCGGTATTGCCGCGAGCGAGACCAGCACCGAGGCGATAGCGAAAACGCGTAGTTTCATCGGATCGAATAGCAGCAGCATTAGCTGTCCCCCGGCCATCACAGTCAACGTTATGACGACGTATGTCGCGAAGACTATGCCGCGATTTTCATTCGTCGAGCGTTCGTTGATCCAGCTTTCTATGACCACATAGAGGACCGCGAAGCAGAATCCGGTAATCAGTCGCATCAGTCCCCAGATCCAGGCTTCGGTCCACATGCCCTGAAGCAGCGGCATTGCCGAGGCGAGTGCTGTCATCGCGGCGAAAACGCGGACGTGGCCGACGCGGCGAACAAGGGTGCCGGTCTTGAGACAACCAACGGTAAAACCGAGAAAATAACCCGCGCCGATGAGGCCGATGGAAATCGTCGAAAAGTTCTCCAGGCCTGCGCGTACCGGTACCAGCGTGCCTTGCAACCCCTGTCCGGTCAGGAGTATCGCGACGCCGATGAGCAATGCCGCAACGGGCGTGAGCGCATGAATCATGCTGGTACGCGCATCGTGCTTCAGCTGCGGTATTCCGGCGAGTTCTTTTCGACCAGCCGCAGCAGGGCCGGCCACTCGTACTTGCCGTGCGGGAACCGGGCGGCATCACTTGCCGACCGTTCGCAGTCGTCGGCAGACGGCAGCTCGAATTCCTGTCCGGCGCCGAGCACCTGCATCTGAACTGCGCAGGCGCGGTCGAGGTAGTACATCAGCATGAACGCTTCGCCGACGGTCTCCCCGCAGGTCAGAAGACCATGGTTGCGCAGGATCATGACCTTGCGGTCGCCGAGGTCCGCCGCCAGCCTCGAACGTTCCTCCTCGTCGATCGAAAGTCCTTCGAAATCGTGATAGGCGACCCGGTTATAAAACGGCATGGCGTCCAGAACCATCGGGACGAGGCCGTCTTTGAGTACCGATACCGCCAGACCCGCCGACGAGTGGCAATGCATGACGCAGGCCACCTCCGGTCTGGCAGCATGGACGGCGCTGTGAATGACAATCCCTGTCTGGTTCGTAACTTCTTTGCTCGTTGCCGTGCCCGGATCGACGACGTTGCCGTGCAGGTCAACCGTAACCAGATTCGACGCGGTCACTTCGTCGTAACGCAGCCCGAATCGATTGATCAGAAAATGTTCTGAACCGGGAACTTTCGCCGTAATGTGATTCCAGACGATGTCGGAGAACCCGAACATATCGGCAAGGCGGTAGCATGCCGCGAGATCGACGCGCATCCGCCATTCGGCTTCAGTGTATCGCGAGCGCAATACTTTCTTATGCAGTGTCATAGACTTCCCGTTTCCTGCGCTCCGCTTCCAGCTGAAATGCAACGTTATCCGGCGCGAAGTCCGTTTCACAGATTGGTTCGGGCAGGAAATGACGCCAGCTGTCCGTGCCGCGAACGAGAGTTGCCGATTCTTGGCTACCGACCACCTGCCGGACCCGGGGTTTCGCGTATTGTAAAGACAGCGCGACCCGGCGGGTATCCGAGTGATTCGGTTTCGATGAATGCGCGGCCAGGCCATGGTGAAACGAGGCCTGCCCTGGCGTCAGCTCTATTTGTGTGATCCGATTTTGCTCGAAGTCGTCCTGAATCGACTGGCCGCGATGCAGAATGTTTTTTTCGTCGTATGTGTCCTGTGGGCGAATGTTCCCTTCCGGTGTGAACCGTCGACGAACTTCATACAACCGTTTTCCGTTGTCGCCGGCGTCAGCGCGACCCAGGCAGTCAACAGATCGTCATCGGATTCCATTTCCAGGCCCCAATAGGTCAGGTCCTGATGCCAGCTCACGAATCCCTCGCTGCACGGCTCCTTTACGATGTAGGCGCTGTCCCACAGGAGAATGTCAGGCCCGAGTATCGATTCAACGGCATCGAGCAAGAGCGGGTGCGTCGCGATCTCGTAGGCCGATCGGACGATCAGGTACGGCTTGACGCGATAGTGCATCGGTCCATGCGCCGACTCGATCATGAGCAGCCGCCTGTGATGGGTGTCCGCCTCGGTCTCGCTCATCACGTTGACCGGGAATAGATATCCCAGATCGTCGTAATCCTTGCGTTGGGGATCGGTCAGAAAACCGCTCACTTGCTCGTCTCGCGCAGGTCTGAAATTTCGGCCTTTTTATCACTTAACGGGGCGCCAAAGAAGCCTCGGGCGGGTCGACGGCAGTATCGGCCCGTGTGAGCAGCCATTTCTTGAATTCACGCACTCCCAACCGTTCAAGGCGACGTGTCGGGCAGACAACGTAATACGCGAAATCGCTGTGCAACACCGGGTCGAATGGTTTGACGAGACGCCCGGACTCGAGATGGTCCTTGACGAAAACGCTCGAGCCCAGCGCCACTCCCAGCCCGTTGATTGCGGCCTGAATCAACACATTGGTGTCGTCGACGACGGTGCCGCGCTTCGGATCGATGTCGGTAAGTCCGGCAAGGCTCAGCCAGTCGGTCCAGTTTCGGTGGTCCGCATCGTGGAGCAGCGTGTGGTGACCCAGGTTTTCAATGTCCGTGAGCGGATAATCACCCTCCATACAGGCGGGGCAGCATACCGGGAAGAAATCGAGGACCAGGACCGGATCGGCGACGAGACCGGGCCAGTCGCCCGGGCCGTAGGTTACGGCGAGATCGATGTCCTCGCGTTCAAAATCAACCGCCGCATTTGAGTGCTTCAGGTCGAGTTCGATGTCCGGATGTCTCCGCCGGAAGTCCTCGAGGCGCGGTGACAACCAATTGGCTGCAAATGACGGTGCCAGTCTGACGGTAATTGCGCCGTCTGCGGTCTGCCGAGATAGTGCGGCGACGGAATCGCTGATCTGGTCGAAGCACGCGCTGACGACCGGCAGCAGGGCCTTGCCTTCTTTCGTCAGCTCCAGCTTGCGCGGCAGGCGAATGAACAGGGCAACACCGAGGTGCTCCTCGAGCGCTTTGATCTGGTGACTGATCGCGGCCTGTGTGACCGTGAGTTCAGTCGCCGCCTTCGTGAAGCTTAAATGCCGGCCTGCTGCCTCGAAGGCTCTGAGACTGGTCAGTGGCGGCAGACGCGCAGGCATCAATGTCTCCGATTAGCATTACTATATCTAATGCATAGTACAAATTTATTTCAATTGAAGCCACCGAACGTGCTCGCCAGAATCGTGGTCAAAGTGAGACTGCGGGCGCAAACGAGGCAACAGATTATGGGGCGACGATCCGGCGGCCGGGCAGCACGGCAGGCCCTGCGCAGTGCACCCCTGGCCGAAGACATCAAACCGGTCCACCCGGGAGAGCTTGGTGGACAGTACAGGCCTTTGACAGGGGAGGGCATCGCCGCGATCGACGCGAACGTTTTCAGGATACTGGAAGAGGTCGGATTCAACGACGCGACGCCGCACTGCATCGCGGCCTGCACCGCCGTCGGCTCCGAACTGGGCGACGATGGCCGCCTGAGAATGCCGAGGCCCGTCGTCGAGAGCGCGCTCGATCAGGCCGAGCGAAATCTCGTTCTGCACGGACAGGACCCGGCACACGACCTTGAGATCCGTGGGGAAAGAGTGCACTTCGCGACGGCCGGCGCCGCTGTGATGGTTGCCGATTCCGATAACGACAGCTATCGCGACTCGAATGCGCAGGATCTGTATGACATGGCACGTATCGTCGATACCTGCGAGCACATCCATATGTTTCAACGGACCTGCATCACGCGAGACATACCGGACAACTACGAACTGGACCTGAATACGGCCTACATTGCCGTGTCGGGCACCAGCAAGCATGTTGGAGCCGCATGGACGCAAGCCACTCATGTGCAACAGACGCTGAAGCTGTTGCACATCATCGCAGGCGGAGAAGATCAATGGCGGAAGCGGCCTTTCGTCAGTCAGTCGAACTGCTTCGTCGTGCCGCCGATGAAATTTGCGCAGGACGCGCTGGACTGTCTGCGCGTCGCAGTCGAGGGCGGCATGCCCGTACTGCTGCTGTCGGCCGGTCAGGCCGGCGCGACGACACCTGCCTGTCTCGCCGGGGCGGTCTCGCAGGCATGGGCCGAGTGCCTGGGAGGCCTCGTTTACGTCAATGCAATAAAACCGGGCGCGCCGGCGATTCTCGGCGCGTGGCCTTTTGTTTCGGATCTGCGCACCGGGGCCATGAGCGGCGGGTCGCCGGAGCAGGGGTTGCTGTCGGCAGCCTGTGCACAGATGGGCAATCACTACGATCTGCCTTTCGGCACGGCATGCGGCATGACGGACTCCAAATTCCCGGACTATCAGAGTGGCGCCGAACGCGCATACACGCTGGTACCGCCTGCGCTTTCCGGTGCGAATATCATTTACGAGGCGGCCGGCATGTACGCCAGCCTGCTCGGAGCCTGTCCCGAGAGTCTGTTGCTCGACAATGATGTGCTCGGCGCCGTGTTGCGGGTAACGCGCGGCATCGAAGTCAACGACAACACACTGGGCTTCGAGAATCTGAAAGATGTCTGCCTGAGTGGTGCGGGGCATTACCTGGGCTCGGACGAAACACTCCGGGTCATGCAGAGCGAATACATCTACCCGGACTTCGCTGATCGCAATAGCCCGACTGTTTGGGCAGAAAGCGGCAAACCAGTAATGCTGAAGAAGGCGATCGAAAAGAAAAACGAGATTCTTGCTGGCTATTTCCCGAAGCACATCAGCAATGAGACCGATGCTAAGGTACGGGAACAATTTCCGATATTTCTTTCACCGCAAGCTATGGGACGAGGCTGAAATGCCAGACGACGCAAACAGTCTTGACGACATCGATCTCAAATCATTGTCGGACGAGGAACTTGTCGAACAGATGCATGACGATCTATACGATGGCCTGCTCGACGAAATTGTCGAGGGTACGGAGATCCTTCTCGACCGCGGCTGGCCGGCCGATAAGGTACTGAACGACGCCCTGGTCGCCGGCATGACCATCGTCGGTATCGATTTCCGCGACGGAATCCTGTTCGTGCCGGAGGTACTGCTCGCGGCAAACGCGATGAAGGGAGGCATGGCCGTGTTGAGGCCACTGCTGGCCGAGACCGGCGCCAAGCCGGTCGGCAAGATGGTCATCGGCACGGTCAAGGGCGATATTCACGACATCGGCAAAAACCTCGTCGGTATGATGATGGAAGGCGCCGGTTTCGATGTCGTCAATCTGGGTATCAATAATCCGGTCGAGAATTACCTGGAGGCCCTTGAAGAACACAATCCCGATATTCTGGGGATGTCGGCGCTGCTGACGACAACCATGCCCTATATGAAGGTCGTCATCGATGCACTGGTCGAGAAAGGCATTCGGGACGACTACATCGTCCTGGTCGGGGGCGCGCCGCTAAACGAGGAGTTCGGTCACGCGATCGGCGCCGACGCCTATTGTCGGGATGCCGGCGTCGCCGTGGAAACAGCCCTGGAACTTGTCGCCAAGAAACGCGCCTGAGTAACGGGGACGGACCCCTTGGGGTCCGTCCCCTGTCAACGAGAAAAGGGCTCTGACTCGTTTTTTAGCAGCGTATGCGCTCGTTTTTGGGATCATAGAGCGGTCGCAATGACGCATCGGCCTGAACCCTGACACCGGCAACCTCGATCTCGTATTTACTGTTCTGGATTTCCTCGGGATCCTGTCCTTTTTCCACTGGCACGTATCCGAGACCGATGCATGCGCCAAGGTAGTGGCCGTAAGCGCCGGACGTGATATAGCCGACGAGCTTGTCATCACGCCAGATCGGCTCGTTGTGATAGAGAAGCGGTTCCGGATCCTGGAGCCGGAACTGTAAAAGCCGTCTGGTCACGCCCGATTCTTTTTGTGCGAGCAGCGCATCGCGGCCGATGAAGCCCCCGGGCTTGTCGAATTTGACGGCGAAGCCGAGGCCGGCTTCGAGTGGCGTGTCCTCGTCGGTGATGTCGTGGCTCCAGTGACGATAAGCTTTCTCGATCCGCAGTGAATTGAGCGCATGGTACCCGGCATGCACGAGCCCGAACGATTCTCCGGCGGCCACGATCTCGTCATAGACGCCGAGCATAAACTCGGTCGGCACGTACAGTTCCCAGCCAAGCTCGCCGACGAATGTGATGCGGGATGCACGCACCAGTGCATAACCGAGCTCAATCTCCCGGCTCGTCGCGAACGGGTGTGCGTCGTTGCTCATGTCGGCCGGCGTGAGGGACTGCAACAGATCTCGTGCGCGTGGACCCATGAGTGAGAGTACGCCCATGGCGGAACTTACATTTGTCAGTACGCAATGCGCATCGGCCGGGATATGTTGCTTCAACCAGCAAAAATCCCGAACTTCCGTTTCGGCCGCAGTGACGATCATGAACGCATCCTCACCTAGCCGCGTCACCGTCAGATCCGTTTCAATGCCTCCCTGATCGTTTAACCATTGCGTGTACACCAGTCGTCCGGCCTTTTGATCGATGTCATTGGCACAGACCCGATTGAGAACACTCAAGGCATTCCGGCCCTCGAGCCGGAATTTGGCAAACGACGACTGGTCGAACAGGCCGACGGCCTCGCGCACGGCCATGTGTTCCGTCGCGGAATACTCGAACCAGTTCTGTCGCTCCCAACTGTACTGATATACCGGCGCGACGCCCTCCGGTGCATACCAGTTCGGCCGCTCCCAGCCGAATGCCTCGCCGTGACAGGCCCCGACGGCCTTGAGTCGATCATGGACTGCGGATCTGCGCACGCCACGTGACGTCTCGTATTGGCGGAACGGCCAGTGAGTTGCATACAAAAGCCCCAGACTCTCGCTGACGCGTTCGCGCAGGTATTTGCGATTGCCCTGAAACGGCATGTTGCGCCGTACATCAACTTCCCACAGATCAACGGGCGGGCGACCGTCCCGAATCCATTCGGATATGACTTTCCCGATACCGCCGGCCGACTGCAGCCCGATCGAGTTAAGGCCGGCCGCCACGAAACAATTCCCTAATTCAGGCGCCTGACCGATGTGATAGCGTACGTCCGGCGTGAAGCTCTCGGGGCCGCAGAAGAACTTCTGGATACCAGCATCCCGTAAGGCCGGTATTCGGGTCATGGCGTCCTGCAGAATTGGCTCGAAGTGTTCGAAACTTCCGGCGATTTCGTCGAAGCAAAAGTCTGCAGGAATACCGTCCTCGCCCCACGGCCGGGCCGACGGCTCGAAGGCGCCGACCAGCAGTTTACCTGCGTCATATTTATAGTATGTGCAGGCGTCGTAGTCGCGCAGGACCGGCAGGCTCGGGTCCAGACCGGCAACCGATTCGAACAGGGCGTAATAGTGTTCGCAGGCGTGCAGAGGCACATTGACGCCGACCGTTGCCGCCAGATCGCGCGACCACATACCGCCGCAGATCGCGACATATTTCGCATCGATGTCGCCCTTATCCGTGCACACCCCGATTACTTTTTCACCGTCGTGGCGAATACTCGTAACCAGCGTGTCCTGAAAGATCAGTGCGCCACAGTTGCGTGCGCCTTTCGCGAGTGCCCGAGTCGTATCGACGGCATTGGCGTACCCGTCAGATGGAATATGAATGCCGCCCAAAACGTCGTTGGTATTGATGATCGGGATGAGTGCGGCAATCTCGTCAACCGACACGACATCGACCTGGAGGTCAAATACCTTGGCCATCGAGGCACTGCGCTTCAGTTCATCGAAGCGTTCTTCGTTCGTTGCGAGGGAAATCGAGCCGCATTGCCGGTAGCCCGTCGCCTGTCCAGTCTCGGTTTCGAGCTCGTGGTACAGCTCGCTGGTGTAACGTGCGAGTTTGGTCATGTTCATCGATGGGCGCAGCTGGCCGACGAGCCCGGCCGCATGCCAGGTCGTGCCGCTGGTCAACTGCCGTCGTTCCATCAGCACGACGTCGGAGAAGCCGAGCTTCGACAGGTGGTAGGCGAGGGAACAGCCGATGACGCCGCCGCCGATGATTACGACGTTCGCCTTGTTCGGCAACTCCGCCATTTTGGTTACGCCCTCAGGCGTTCGTTGGCCGGATCGTGCACCGGATCGCGGATAACGGTGGCGTTTCGGCGCTCACCGAGGACAATGATCTGCAACTCGGTGCCCGGATCGGTATGGCGCGGCTCGACGTAGCCGAATCCAAGACTCTTCTTGACGTAGTGACCGTAGCCGCCGGAGGTCGTAATGCCTGTGCAATCGTCGCCGGCGAAGATCGGTTCGCCACCGAGGACATCGGCGTCCGCTGCATCGATCTCGAAGTAGATCAACTGCATCACCCGAACTTCCTCGCGTTGTTGCAGCGTTGCCTCGCGACCGACGAATGCTTCCTTGTCGAATTTTATGAATCGCTCCATGTCAGCGTCGATCATCGTGACTTCATTGGTCAACTCCGCGCCCCAGCCCCGGTAGGCTTTCTCGAGTCGCAGGCTGTTGACTGCATAGAGACCGAAATTGGCGATGGCGAACTCCTTCCCGGCCTCCCAGACCGCATCGTACAGCGCCTCCATATCCCCGATGGCCGGATGCAATTCCCAGCCGAGCTCGCCGACGTAGTTCACGCGCAGGGCACGCAGCGCGACGCCGGCGATAGTAATCTCCTGACCACTGAGCCAGCGAAACGAGTCGTTGCGCAATGGGGTGTCGGTGAGCTTTGTGAGCAATTCTCGCGATTTTGGTCCTGCAACGACGAGCACACCGCGATCATCGGTGACGTTTCTAATACTGACTGCCTCTTGCTCGAGCCGGCCCTGCATCAGATGATCCATATCCCTGAGCTCCGCACCTGCAGCCGATAGCACATAGAACCTGTCGTCCGCGAGCCGCGTAACCGTAATTTCACCGGCAATCCTTCCTTTTTCCGAGAGGATATGCGCGAGCACGATGCCGCCGTCCCTCGTCGCCATTCGGTTGGCGCAGATACGGTCGAGGAATCGACCGGCGTCTGCGCCTGTCACTTCGTACTTGGCAAATCCGGTCAGGTCCAGCACGCCGACACGCTCGCGCACGGCGAGGCACTCGTCGCGCACGATCTCGAATACGTTATTGCGGCGGAAACTGTAGTCTTCCTCGCGACCATCCGTGGAAAACCACTTTGGGCGTTCCCAGCCGAAGGTCTCGGTATAGACACAACCCTGCTCCGTCAGTTTCCCGTACAGCGGGCTTACCCGACTGGTCCTCGCAGCCGGTAGCTCCTCACCCGGCAACGGCGTGAAGTAGGTTCTGCCGTAGTCCTGGAAACCCTTGTCATGCATGTAGTCATCGTTGGCGAAAGCGCCGAAACGGCGCGGATCGAAGCCGGTCATATTGATTTCGGAATCCCCGTACAGCATCCACTGGGCCAGGTATTTGCCGCAGCCCGCGCCCTGTGCGATGCCGAACGACGAGCCGCAGCAGAGCCAGAAATTTCTCAGGCCTGCCGCCGGGCCGAGCAGGGGATTGCCATCGGCGCAGTGTGAGATTGCACCGTTCACGACACGCTTGATTCCCGCGCCCTCGAATATCGGCATGCGTTCCATTGCCCGTCCAAGCCACGGCATCAGACGTTCCAGGTCTTCCGGGAACAGCTCGCTGTCCGACTCCCAGCCCGGATAGCCTTTCGGCATCCAGGCCTCCGCCTGATTCTCCTGTTCGTAGATGCCTATCAGCCCGGATTTCTGTTCCTGACGAAGGTAGGCGGACGCGTAGAGGTCGCGCATGACCGGAATCTCCTCGTCGCGATCGATGAACTCCTGAATCGGGCCGGTAACGAGGTAGTGGTGCTGCATATTGGAGATCGGCAGGTCCGATCCAACCCATTTCGACACCTGTCGGGCATAGCAGCCGGCTGCATTGACGACGATTTCGGCGATGACGTTGCCCTTTTCGGTGACGACTTCCCACTCGCCCGATGGCGTGAGCTTGATATCCATCACGCGATTGTGCTTGTCGATCTTCGCACCCATGTTGGTCGCACCGCGCGCCATCGCGTTGCACAGCCCGGCGGGATCGGCGTGGCCGTCGTCGTTCGTCCAGGCGCCTGCCAGCACACCCGTCGTGTCGAAGAACGGATTGAGTTTCTTTATTTCATCGACGCCGATTATTTCCATGTGGAAACCGATATTCCTGGCCATACCCTGCACGTATTTAAACCAGTCGATGTCCGTCCCGGTCAGCGCCAAACGGACGCTGCCGGAGCCATGCCAGCTGACGTATTGTCCGGTCAACTCCTCGAGTCGCGGGTATAGCGTGTTGCTGTAGGCGTGGATTTTCGCGAGGTTGTAGTTGCCGACCAGGCTCGGGCACTGTCCGGCCGCATGCCAGGTGGAGCCCGACGTCAGCTCTCCTTTTTCTATCAGCAGGACGTCAGTGCAACCTTCCTC
>JBHIDG010000089.1:0-10457 GCA_046760025.1 Woeseia sp.
GAAAGAATGCGGATTTTTGTTTCAGTTATCTGTGCGCATGTCCGGATTGGGTCAGAAGCCGTTGTTTCCTACTGGCCTAATCGTAACATCTGACCAACGGGTTTTGAGCGTATAGCGGTCGCCGGGTTTGCTAGAATTTGACGCTGTCGGTCACGTCGGGTGTTAGCTATCGGGTGTTTCGGTCCGCACCGACGGTGCGATTCACCTACCGGATTCGTCGCCGTAATTCCTCCAGTCGTGCCGCCTGCGATTCAGATCGTGTAATGAGCTGCCGGTTGGCGAGCCACAGCCACTGAATCGCATCATAAAGCCGGATCTGCAGCTCCAGCCGCTCCTGCAGCTCGGGATCCTTGCCTCCCGCATATGCGCTGAGCAGCGCTGACCGCCGGTCGTGGCCGAGATCGTGGTAGCCGACCAGCGATGCCAGGTCGAACATCCGCTCGTTGTCACAGGCATATTCCCAATCGAGCAACATCAAGTCGGGTTGGGCAATGACATTGGCCGCCACCACATCGTTATGACAACAGAAAAAACGCTCGATCCCGGGAATAGTCGCGATGACTTCTTGGCAACGAAGCCCGAATTCACGCAGCTCGTAGCCAGCTTGCAGCTTGGCCGAATATCGTCTTGCAACCGCGACCGGATCGAACTGGACGCCGGAGGCGGGAAGCGCGTGCACCCGGCGCAACAGGTCAGCCAGCGCCTCGACATTCCCGTCGTCATCCAGGTCGGCTGCGCTCCAGGTGCGTCCGGAAACATAGCGGGTCAAGAGAATCCCGAACTCCGGGTCAGCGAAGGCCGGCTCCGGCGCCAGACCGGCCGCCGATGCGGCTTCGAGGATCTCGATTTCCGCGGTCCGGTCCAGATTGAATGCCGCGGTGTGCGCTGCGTCGAGCCGTAGCACGAAGGACTCGCCGCCGCGTTCGACGGCGTAATTCCTGTTGGTCAGGCCGCCCTCGAGCTCCCGCCAGCTCACAGAGGCCGCATCCCAGCCGGGGATCAGAGCCAGCGCGTCGGCCGGAGAAAGCGTGTCGCTCACGGCACTGTCTGAGCGCGGTACGATCGGGTCCAGCTCATCAATCCGATCGGTACCAGCACCACATAAATCAGAAACAAAAGTGACGTCAACTGAAGATCACGGGCCCAGTAGATATAGGTGGACACGAGATCGATGACCAGCCAGTACCACCAGTTCTCGAGCACTTTGCGCGCCATCAGGAAAGTCGCCCAGATTGCGCTCCAGCTTGCCATGGAATCCACGTACGGGAACTTAGCATCCGTGAAGCGGTCCAGCAGGTAGCCCGATGTCAGGCTGGTTACGGCTATTGCGAGCAAAGCGACTGCATGAACGGTACCGGGCCAGATCGACACCGGCAGCTCGGTGTCGCCGACCTTGCCGAAGTGCCAGACGTACCAGCCGTAAAGGGCCATCGCGAAATAGAAACCGTTGAGAAGTGACTGCATGTAGAGTTTCGCGTCGAGAAAAAGGTACACGAACAAGGCCGTGCTGACCGCCGCGCAGAGCCAGCACCAGATGTTTTGCCGGATCGCCAGCAGCAGATATCCGATGGCTAGGACGACCGCCACAAATTCCAGTGGCGGCAGCGCGCGCAGCTGCGCTGAAATGACGGAGACCAGAGAGTCCACGGTCGGCGCCTATCCGGCGATCGGGTTATTCAATATCTTGATGGCGAACACAGCCTTGGGCGTTGACTCGAAGGTCGCCTTGATCTCGCGGTCAAGGGCTGCCATGACCTCATCGTACTCGCCGCGGATCTGGGTGCTCATCGGGTTGGTCGTCACCTCGATCGACTGATGCAAATTCAGGCGCCGGATGATGTCGTCGATCGGCGGAATAAAGTCGTCAGCCAGAGGATAAAGGCTGATGTCAACGGCGACTCGCATGTCAAAACCTCATGTCGAATGTGACGCCGATCTGGCGGGGATCGCCGTAACGAAGATACAGCTCGTTCGGAAAGTCGGGCGGCTCGTTGCCGAAATAGAACCCGCGTACGGGGTAGTGTTCGTCGAAGATATTCCGCGCCCAGAACGCCACCGACCAGCCGCCGGCATCGTAACCGATGCGCGTGTTGACCAATTCGGTAGCGAATGACTTCTGGTCATGGCTGACGTCATAGAAGAACGCATCACGCGCGAAATAATCCAGCCGCGCAAACAGGCCGCCCGGGTGACGGTAGACGCCACCGACCGCAACCGTGTAATCGGGTGCGTGTGCCTGCCGGCGTCCGCTCAGGTCGATTTGCGGCGTTATGAACTCATCGAACTCGGCCCTGAGCAGACCGAGGTTTGCATAGACCTGCCATGCGTCATTCGGCTGCCAGGTGAGATCGGCTTCCAGACCGATCGTCCGGCCTTGCGCCGCGTTGTCGGTGAAAAACACAAAAGATAAGGGGTCGTTCGGATCCAGCTGAAACGAGGTGCGGACCTGCTGGCTGTCGCGCTCGCTGTAAAACACTGATGCATTCACTGCCAGTGAGTGGTCGAGCCAATCCGACCTGATCCCGGCTTCGAGATTCCACAGCGACTCCTGCTCGAATACCCGCCGGTCATCAGGTACGAGTCCCAGATTGAAGCCCCCGGCTTTGTAACCTCTGGACAGGCTGACGAAAGTGGTCAGCGCATCGGTAATACCAGTGCTGAAGGTCAGCTCGCCGCCGATCATCGTCTCTCCCGGCCCGAGTGTCATTCCGGAGGAATCCGCATAGTCCGTCGAACGGTCTTCGATACGAAGCCCGAGCGATATCCGGCCGGCATCTCCCACGTCAAAGTCGAGCTGGCCGAACAACGCCGCGCTGGTCGCTTCATAGCCGCTGCTGAACAAATCATCGAGATCGAAGGTGAAATCGAAAAACGGGTCGAAATAAGTGCCCTGATTCAATGTGCTCAAGTCGTCGGCAAGATTCATGATATACAGGCCGATCAGCCAATCCGCCGTAGCCAGGCGTATTTCCTGGCTCATGGTGCTGCGCTTTCGATCGTTGAGCGACACAAAATCGTAAACATACGGAGCCCATGCATCGGGATTACCCCAATCTCCGTCGAAGCTGAAATCGATGTCGGAATCGGCGACAGAAGTAATGGAAGTGAGGCTGAATCGATCCGATACTTCCCAGTCCGCTTTGAAGGACGCACCCATGCTCTCCTGCGCGTCCTTGCCCGGCCGGTCGGAGAGCACGGTAAAACTGTTATCAATGGCAAACGCGTCGTAACCGTCATCGATGTCCGTATACATGGCTGAAAGCTTGAACGACCAGCCGTTATCCGGTTCCCACAGCACCTTGCCGCGAGCGGTGGTCTCATGGCGTCCGTTGGTATCGTCTCGTCCGAGAAACGCGTTCCGTCGAAAGCCGTCCGATCGATAATGGTGTGCGCTGGCTCTGAAGCTCGTCCTTCCGGAGGACCCGACCGGGCCGCCCAAAGCGACGCCGCCGGAGAATGCGTCGTCATCGGCGGCGCCGATACGAAGCTGCCCGCCCCACTCGTCAGTCGGTTCCGTACTCTGCACATAGACCAGGCCGGCCAATGCGTTTGCACCGTAACGTGTGCCCTGCGGTCCCCGCAACACTTCCACCTGTTGCACGTCGAAAAGCGTTGCAATCGTCCCGATGCCGCTGAAGTCGATATCGTCGATCAGGAAACCAACGGATGGGTTCGGTGCGCCTTCGTACTGTTCGAGTTCACCGACACCGCGAATCTGAAAATACCGCGCGCGATTGCCGTCCCCCGACCAGTTGAAATTCGGCACGATGAAAACCAGCTCTTCGAAATGCTGCACGGCTGCCTGTTCGATCAACTCCTTGTCAAGAACCGTAATATTTGCCGGCAATTCCGAAGTGGCCCGACCCCGAAAATCCGCGGTAACGATGATTTCATCCAGAATCTCTTCTGCGTCGGCAAGCGCAGGTTGGCTCGGTGTCCACACGAGCACGGAAACGATAGCGCCGAATGCGCGTCGCTGGACAGGTGACTTTGGAAACATTGGAGAATCCTCTTCCTACGCCGGTATTACCCGGGTCAGGTTCTAAGGGTTCCCGTATCGACGCCACACCCTGTAGCGCCACGGATCTCAGGCCGGGCAGGCCACCCCTGTGATGTGGATGATTATACCGCAGGAGTCGGTCCCGACGGCCGATTCCCGACTATTTTTCAAGGCGGGCAATCAAGCTCGAGGTGTCCCATCGATTGCCACCTAGTGCCTGCACCTCCTGGTAGAAGCCATCGACGAGCCGGGTCATCTCCAGATTGGCGCCGTTACGTTCCGCTTCCTCGAGCGCGATCCGCAGGTCCTTGCGCATCCACTCGACGGCGAAGCCGAATTCGAACTCGTTGTTGACCATCGTTTCCCAGCGGTTGTCCATCTGCCAGGATTGCGCGGCGCCCCTGGAGATTGCGCCGACGACGGCAGCAGGATCCAGCCCGGCGCGCTTGACGAAATGAAGTGCCTCGGACAGTCCCTGGACGACGCCCGCAATGCAGATTTGATTCGCCATCTTCGCGAGCTGGCCGGAGCCGGCCGGCCCGATGAGTGTGCAGGCTCTGGCGTAGCCCTGCATGACCGGCAGCACGCGTTCATAGATCTGCGGATCGCCGCCGACCATGATGGTCAGCTGGCCGGACTCCGCGCCGGCCTGGCCACCCGACAGCGGCGCGTCCAGGAAGCCGACGCCCTTTGCGGCGGCGGCTTCCCGGATCTGCCGGGCCAGGGTCGCCGATGCGGTGGTGTGATCGACGATGACGGCACCTGCGCCGATGCCGGCGAGCAAGCCCTCCTCTCCGAGAATGACGGCCCTGACATCCGGGTCGTCCCCGACACAAGAGAATGCGATGTCTGCCCCGGCGGCGGCCGCGGCGGGGGAATCGGCAATCGAACCACCGTGTTCAGCACGCCAAGAGTCGGCTTTTTCCCTTGTCCTGTTGTAAACCGTGACGACGTGCCCCGCGCCGGCAAGAAATCCCGCCATCGGGTAGCCCATGACACCCAGACCCGCAAATGCTACGCGCATTCCTGTTCCCCGTTATCGCGTCCCGGGAATCCTATGCCGCGCTGACCTGTTTCTCAACGGCCTCCGTCTTCTTCCTGCGTGGGTCCAGTCCGATGGAGCGGGCGATCATCTCGCGCATGACTTCGGAACTTCCGGCATAGATCCTGGACACGCGCGCATCCTGATACATGCGGCAAATCGGATACTCGTCCATGTAACCGGCGCCGCCATGCAACTGCACGCATTCATCCAGGACCCTGCCTTCGAGCTCGGTTGCAAACAGCTTCGCTTTCGCCGCGGTATCAGCGGATAGCTCACCGCGATTATGTTCTTCGACGCACTGATCGATGAAGGCCTGGGCAACGTCTATCTCGGTGCGCATGCTCGCCATCTTGAAACGCGAATTCTGGAACTCGGCGATCGGCCGCCCGAAGGCTTTTCTGTCCGTGATGTAGTCCAGCGTCATGTCGAACGCCGCGTTTGCCGCGGCCAGGCTGCCGACGGCACACAGCAACCGCTCCTCCTCGAGAAAGTGCATCAGGTGATAGAACCCCCGGTTCGGCTCTCCGAGCAAATTTTCCTTCGGCACTTTGACATTATTGAAAAACAGCTCCGCCGTATCCTGGCTTTTCAAACCCATCTTCTTCAGATTGCGGCCGCGTTCGAACCCTTCCATGCCGCGTTCGACGACGAACAGGCTCAGGCCATGTCGGGTGTTGGGAGCCGTTCTTGCGACAACGATGACGAGGTCGGCGTTGATGCCGTTCGAAATATAGGTCTTGGAGCCATTCAGCAGAAAATGATCGCCCTTGTCTTCCGCTTTGGTCCTCAAGCCCGCCACGTCGCTGCCGGCTCCCGGCTCGGTGATCGCAACTGCCAGGATGTAGTCGCCGGACACGCATTTCGGCAGCCAGCGCTCCTTCTGCTGCGCGGTGCCGAGCTGGCCGATATACGGTGCGACGAGTCGGCTGTGCAGGAACATGAAGAAGCCCTGGTCGCCGTATCGCGCGTTTTCCTCCATGAGGATCTGCTCGTAACGGAAATCGGGGATGCCGGCGCCGCCGTACTTCTCGTCTGCCCACATCAGCAACAGACCCATCTCGCCCGCTTTCAGAAACGCGTCGCGATCGACGATGCCCTGCTCGTGCCACTTGTCGCGGTTCGGTTCGACTTCCTTTTGCAGAAAGATTCTGACCGAGTCACGAAACATATCGTGTTCTTCGTCAAATATTCTACGGCTCATAGCGTTAATCCTATCGACCCTTGAAGTTGGCTTTGCGCTTTTCGAAAAACGCCTTGACCCCCTCTTCGCAATCTTCGCTTTGCCGTAGCGTCTTTTGTAATGGCGCCTCCACATCGAAGGTGCTTGCCCAACTGTTGTTGGCCGCGAAACGCATGGCTTTCTTCGTCGCGGCCAGCGACAAGGGCGCGCGTTCCGTGAGCGCATGGGCCCATTTCAGTGTCTCTGCCGTCAGGGCATCCGCCGGTACCGATTTATTGGCGAGACCCAGTTCGACGCAGCGGTCCGCCGGTATGCGCTCGGACTCGATACTCAACTGGAACGCCCTTCGGTAGCCGAGCTGGTGCACGAGCAGCCAATTCAACCCGCCGTCCGGCACCAGTGAAATCGTCGTAAACGGTGACAGCAGGAATGCATCGTCCGCCATCACCAGAAGGTCGCAGGCCAGCGCGAACGACATGCCGATGCCGGCAGCGGATCCGCCGACCGCGGCGATGACCGGTTGCTTCATCTCTGCGATGCACTCCAGCACCGGCCGATATTCCGTCTGTAACATCTTGTCGACAGGACACTCGATAGAATCTATGTCGTTCAGATCGGCGCCGGCACTGAACGAACGGCCTTCGCCCGTGAATACAACCACCCGGACCGTTTCGTCGCGGGCCGCCCGCTCGAAGGCAGCCAACAGGTCTGCGCGCAATTGCGAATTGAAAGAATTCATCGCATCGGGACGGAAGATAGTTATGATCGCTACCGCGCCATCCCGGTCGTACCTGACTGTCTGGTAACCGCTCATCGAAAGTGCGTCATGCCGCCGGGCGATGTTCCCTGGATTCGGCACGCCGGTAAAAGGTGTCGCCCTGCTCCGCCATCGATCTCAGGCTGTCCGGAACGCTGAATCGCTCACCATATGTCTCGGCGAGGCGATCCGCTTCGCTGACGAAGGCAGCGAGGCCTTCCGTTTCGATGAAGGAAATCGTACCGCCCGTATAGGGCGGGAAGCCCCAGCCGAATACGGAACCGATATCCGCATCGGCCGGATGCGTGACGACGCCTTCGTCCATACAGCGCACGGTTTCTATCGCCTGTACATAGAACAGACGCTTTTTGACCTCTTGTGGCGACGGCTGTACCTCGGCCAATGGATAGAGTTCTTTCAAACCCGACCACAGGCGTTTCTTGCCGCTTTCCGGGTAGTCGTAGAATCCTTTCCCGAATCGCTTTCCTTTTCGATCGAGTTCCTCGACGAATTTGACAATGACTTCATCGGCAGGCGACACAACGTAGGCATCCCCGAGATCCTTTCTGGTTTGCTCCGTAATGTGGTAACTCAGCTCCAGCGTTACCTCGTCCGTGACGGCCAGCGGACCGACCGGCATGCCGGCATGTCTTGCGACATTCTCGATCAGGGCCGGATTCACTCCCTCCGCGAGCATGGCTATACCTTCCCGGCTGAATACGCTGAACACCCGGCTGGTGTAAAAGCCGCGACTGTCATTGACCACGATTGGCGTCTTGCGAAGCTGTTGCACGTAATCGAGCGCCTGCGCGATCGCGACATCGTTGGTTTTGTTGCCGACGATGATCTCGACCAATGGCATCTTGTCTACCGGCGAGAAGAAGTGAATGCCGATGAACTGTTCAGGCCGCTTGCTCGCCCCCGCGAGCCCCGAGATCGGCAAGGTCGAGGTGTTCGATGCAAAGATCGCGTCCTGGGCAATCACGGCCTCCGTCTTCGCCGTGACATCCGCTTTGATCTTTCTGTCTTCGAATACTGCCTCGATGACGAGTTCACAGCCGGCGAGATCGCCGAACTCGGTCGTCGTGTTTATACACTCGAGGAAGTCTGCTGCCTGGTCCGATGTCATGCGGCCCCGGTCGATTCGTTTCTGCAGCAGCTTGCGTGAGTAATCCTTGCCGGCCTCGGCTTTTTCCTTCGAGGTATCCAGGAGTACGACCTGCATGCCTGCCCGGGCCGAGACATAAGCGATTCCTGCGCCCATCATGCCCGCGCCGAGGATGCCGAGCTTGGTTACCGGACGCTTCGCCGGTTCCTTGGGCCGTCTTGCCAGCTTGTCGGCCGCGCCTTTGTTGACGAACAGGGTCCGGGTCATGTTTCTCGACACCGGATCCATCAGCAGCGACACAAAATATTTGGTCTCGATGTCGAGCGCTGAATCGATCGGCAGCACGGTGCCTTCGTAAACGGCAGACATGATTGCAATCGGCGCCGGGTAATTGTGGTTGGTCGTCTTCTGCAAGAGCGCCGTGCCGACCATCAATGTTTGAAAGGCAGACGGGTGCATCAGGCCGGCACCGCCCGGCACTTTGAAGCCTTTCTTGTCCCAGGGCTGCTCCGGGTCACCTGACTCGAGTATCCAGGCCCTGGCGACGTCGACTTCCCTGCCCGGCTCGACGAGTTGATGGCCGATTCCGGCCTCGACCGCCTCCGCAGGCTTCAGGTGCTTGCCCTGTGTCATCAGTTGCAGTGCCGGCTCGATGCCGATGAGTCTCGGCAGGCGCTGTGTGCCGCCGGCCCCGGGCAACAGACCGACCGTGACTTCCGGGAGCCCGAACACGGCTCCGGATCGATCGGCAATCACACGGTAATGACACGCCAGCGCGAGCTCCAGGCCACCGCCCAGGGCCGTGCCGTTGATCGCGGCCGCAACCGGCTTGCCGCAGGTCTCGATTCTCCTGTACGCCTGCTGCAGTTTCCGGCACCAGGCATAGAGATCGGCGGCCTCGCGTTGGCCGAACAAACCGGTAATCTCCTTGAGATCTGCGCCAGCCATGAACGAGTCCTTTCCGGAGGTGATGACGGCGCCTGTCACTTTTTCATCGTTGGCTATCTTCTCGCCGAGATCCTGGATGTCCGACATGAACTCCGGCGTCATGACATTCATCGGCTTGTCCCTGACGTCGAGGGTCAGGATTGCAATGCCGTCCGAGTCAACTTGATATTCAAATGTTTTCATTTATCGACTTCCACAATTCATTCAGACGCGCTCGATGATGGTCGCTGTTCCCATACCACCACCGACACAGAGATTAATCAGCGCCGTATTCAGGTCGCGCCGTTCCAGTTCGTCCAGCACCGTGCCCAGAATCACCGTGCCGGTGGCGCCCAATGGATGACCCATCGCAATTGCACCCCCATTCACATTGATGCGCTCGTGGTCGATGCCGAGCTTGCGCATGAACAGCAGGACAACCGATGCGAATGCCTCGTTGAGTTCGAACAGATCGATGTCGTCCGTGGTCATCCCGCAGCGTTTGAGCACTTTTTCGGCCGACGGGGCCGGCCCGGTCAACATGATCGTCGGGTCGGTGCCGATCGACGCAAAGCCCTTTATCCTGGCCCGCGGCTTGAGGCCGACCGCGTCCGCGAATCCCTTGCTGCCGAGCAGCATGGCCGCCGCCCCGTCGACGATGCCGCTGGAATTTCCGCCCGTATGAACATGGTTGATGACTTCCACCTCGGGATATTTCTGCAAGACCACGGCATCGAAGCCGGCCTGTTCGCCGGGTACCTCGAACGCGGCCTTCAGACCCGCCAGGTCCGCCATGGTCGTGCCCGGGCGCATGTGTTCGTCCTTGTCGAGCAGGGTCATGCCTAGCTGGTCCGTGACGGGCGTCACCGAGTTATCGAAATAGCCGTTATCCCAGGCGTTTGCCGCGCGACGCTGACTCTCGACTGCATAGCCATCGACATCTTCACGAGAGAATCCGTGTTTGCTGGCAATGAGATCCGCGCTGATTCCCTGCGGTGCAAAATAGGTCTTGTACGCGATAGCCGGATCTGCTGCCCAGGCGCCGGCGTCCGAACCCATCGGCACGCGTGACATGCATTCGATGCCGCCGCCAATCGTAAGCTCCGACTGTCCCGCCATGATCTGGGCCGCGGCGGTATTCACCGCCTCCAGGCCGGACGCGCAGAACCGATTGAGCTGCTTGCCCGGCACGTTTTCGTCGTAGCCGGCGTTCAGCACGGCGAGTCGCGCGATACAGGAGCCCTGCTCTCCGACAGCCGTTACACACCCGAAAACGACGTCATCGACCAGCACGGCCGTCATCGGATCGCCGTCGCCTCGCTGCCAACGACTCGGCCCGTGCCCTCGGCGCGCGGCGCCATCTTCCACCACAAACCGCGCCGGCGCGCCGGCCAGCGACTCCAGCCCGAAGCGCGCCAGCGCCGCCTCGACCTGGTGCCG
>JBHIDG010000090.1:0-10349 GCA_046760025.1 Woeseia sp.
CCACGACCGAACCGCCGGCCGGCTGATTGTCCGGGCCCCAGAGACCGAGCATCAGGAATCTGAAGCCATCAAGCTTGGCGTCCTTCTCGGTGGCGACGACGGTGCCGAGGACTTTCGCGAGTTTCACGGCTGCACCAAATCCCCGGCCACGACTACTCGGCCGGTTCGGGGCTGCGACCCAGCGGGATCACCATGTCGACGCCGATGTGAGGTCGTGCGATCACATGCACGGCCACCACGTCGCCCACGCGTGCGCCGGCGGTTTGTCCGGCCTCACAGGCCGCCCTGACGGCCGCGACGTCGCCCCGCACGATGGCAGTGGTGAAGCCGCCGCCGGTTTTTTCGTAGCTCACGAGCTCGACTTTGGCCGCTTTGACCATCGCATCGGCCGCCTCCACCGTGGCCGGAAAACTCCGGCACTCGATCATTCCTAATGCATCTGACATCGCCTTGCTCCTCGCGAATCGGGCCTCGACCCGGGTTTGTCGGTTCAACTACTTCTTTCTGGTCTTGCCGGTGACGCTCTTGATCGCCTGAGTTGCCGCCTGGTGGGCGACCACCACGTCCTTCTCCTCTCCGCCGATGTAGACGCGTCCGAAGCTGCCGACTGCTCGCACTTCGAGGATGTTGATATCCGCTGCCTTCTCGGCCTCGTTGGCCGCCAGCGCCGCATAGCCCGCCGGCTCGACTTCGAGCACGAACAGGGTCTGTCCGGCGAGGATCATGTTGCCGTGGCGGAAGCGGTTGATCAGCATGGTCTGCGTGTCCTCGAGGTGACGGACCACCTCGTTGGCGACGACCCGCGGCTTGTGACGATCTTTCTCCTGAAGGCCGAGGGCGTCGAGAATCGCTGCCCCGGCCTGCCGGACATCGGCCTGGCTGTCGGAGTGAATTTCGAGCATGCCGTAGTGACGCTCGACGATCTGCATTCCCGGCGTGACATCCGTCGACTTGAGGGCAACGTCCGTGATGTGGTTGATCGCCATGCCGGGGGCAATCTCCACGAACAGGCTCGCCTGGCCCACCTTGGGCAGGTAACCCTTCGAGATCGTCGCCTGGAAGGAGGCGAATTGCGGCTGTAATGAGTCGAGAAATATGTAAGTTCTTAGATCGACCATCGACTCAACTCCTCAAGCACTCATACTTATCGATTTTGCTTCCTGCACGATGCCAATGCTGGCGCTCGCGCCCAAACGGGTGGCTCCCGCCTCGATCAGCGCCTTGGCGTCGCTGTAGGAACTGATGCCGCCGGAGGCCTTGACTCCCAAGCCGGCGCCGCGAACGACTTCGGCCATGAGCGCCACATCGCTCACGGTGGCGCCACCGGTCGAGAAGCCGGTCGACGTCTTGACGAAGTGGGCGCGGCCGGTGCGCGCGAGTTCCGATGCGCGCCTCTTCTCGGCGTCGGTAAGCAGCGCGGTTTCCAGGATGACCTTGCACACCGCGTTGCCGTCGACACAGTCCTCGACCACGGCCTGGATGTCGCGAAGCACGAGCGCATCGTCGCCGCTCTTGAGCGCGCCGATGTTGATCACCATGTCGATCTCACGGGCGCCGTTGCGAATGGCACGGCGCGCTTCCATGGCTTTGATCTCGGGCTCGTTTGCGCCCAATGGGAAACCGACGACGGTGCAGGTAAGCACGTCGCTGCCCCGCAGCAGCTCGACCGCCAGCGGCACCCAGATCGGGTTCACGCACACCGAACGGAAGTTGTATTCGCGGGCCTCGCCGCAGAGGTTCCGAATCTGCTCCTCGGTCGCCTCGGGTTTGAGCAGTGTGTGGTCGATGTAACGCGCGAGGTCGCCGGGGATACTTCCCGGCCGCTCGGCCGGGGACACGCTGGTCAACCCGGTGGCACCGAGCCGCACGAACTCTCGCGCCGCGTCGGGGTCGTCACCTATGCTGGGAGCGGTGGGTTCGGTACCGGCCATTGGCCCCAGGATCTGATGCAGCCGGGCCACTACCCGGTCGATGTCCTGATCGGATAAATGAAACTCAGGGTTCTCCGCGAAGCTGGATGGCACCGCCGGATCAGCGATCATCGCGACCCGATTCAGGTGGCGGGGCTCCGTGCATTCGGTCTCCAGCCAGAGGTCGACGATCTGCTCCGCCAGACCGGCGCCGATAAGACCGGCGCCGAGGGTCAATACGTTGGCGTCGTTGTGCTCGCGGCTGTTGCGCGCGCTCGACAGATCGTAGGCGAGCGCCGCCCGCACACCCGGTACCTTGTTCGCGACCATGCAGGAGCCGATCCCGGCGCCGTAGATCATGATGCCGACGTCGGTTCTGCCCTCTGACACGGCCCCTGCGACCGCTCGGGCAAAGACGGGATAGTCGACTACTTCACGGGATGAAGTACCGACATCCTCGACCTGGTGCCCGGCCTGACGCAAATAAGCTGCCAGACCGGTCTTCAGCTCGAAGCCGCCGTGGTCGGCCCCGAGCGCGATTCTTTTCGGGCGAGCGCTCACAACCAGACCGCCGAATCGTCGGGTCGCTCGGAGCGTCGCACCGGTCGGGTCCGGCCAGCCTCCGCGTCCAGGACCTTTTGCAACTTTCGAACATGAAGTTGGAAGCGCTCGAGCCCGAGTTCGGTGAGACGAAATTCGGTCACCGACCGCCGCCCCTGACGGGTTTTGCGGATTTGCAGATAACCCGCGTCGGCCAATTTGCGGGTCTGTACGTGGAGATTTCCGTCCGCCAGGCCAGTTGCGGCCCTCATCTCCGTGAATGAGACCGGTGAGCCCGGCACGAGGGCGGCCAGGATAGCGAGGCGGGAGGGGGAGCTGATCATTTCGTCGAAGCGAAGGTTCACGATCTCATTAACTTCCTTTTGCGAAGTATCCTGCCTGAAATAACGCCGTGTCAAGCGTCGTTCACCAAGTCAGACGGAATTAACTTTATGTTATGAAGTTAAGGCAGCGATTGCCTTCGTGTTATGAAGTTCATGTTCCAGGCATTCTCCACAAAGGGCACTGAGCCCATTTTTCAGCAGTCAGTTCAGGGCTCCGCGATCGATGTCAAGTACCGTTCGAAGTAGGACATCTGCCCCGTTCGCCATGTCTTTGGGAGAGGTGTATTCCCTCGGGGAGTGGCTAATACCACCTGCGCTCGGCACGAAGATCATGCCGGTCGGTGCGACATGCGTCATGTCCTGTGCATCGTGCCCGGCGCCGCTCGGCATGAGCTTGTAACTCAGGCCCAAATCTTCGGCGGATCGCGCAATAATCTTCCGCATGCGTGGATCGGTGGGTGCCGGTTGTGATGCGACGTCGATTTCCTCGAAGCTGATGGGCGTCCGCCGTTTCTGCGCAATGTTTTCCGCCTCGGCCTCGATGGCGTCGAAGACCTGCTGAATCTTGTCCGCGTCCAGATCTCTTATCTCCAGGCTCATCACGACCCGGCCCGGAATGACGTTCGGCGCACCGGGTTCGGCGCGAATCCTGCCGACTGTCGCGACCTGACGCCCGTCAAGTGAAATAGCCACCCTGTTCACCGCGAGCGTCAATTCGGCCGCAGCGAGCATGGCGTCTCGACGCCGGTTCATCGGCGTTGTGCCGGCGTGATTCGCAAAGCCCTCGATCATCACGTCCCACCACCGAATGCCGACAATTCCTTCCACCACGCCGATGTCGATGCTTTCCTCGTGCAGGATGGCTCCCTGCTCTATGTGCAGTTCGATGAAAGCGGCGAACTCATCCGGGCCTCGTTTTGCAGATTCCAGGCGCTGCGGATCGCCGCCGACGACTCGAATGCCTTCGGCAATGGATATGCCGCTGTGGCTCATTACGTCGAGTGCGCCTTGACTGAGACCAGACGTCATCGCGCGACTGCCGGTCAGGCCGCCTTCCTCGTCCGTGAAGCTTACGATTTCCAAAGGGTGTCTGGTCTCGATGCCGTTTTCGAGCAGCAACCGGGCGACCTCGATTGCGCCAATCACCCCGACGTCGCCGTCATAATTGCCGCCGCCCGGGACAGAGTCGATATGCGAGCCGAACATGATGACAGGCAGGTCCGGGCTTGATCCCTCCCGTTTGCCGATGATGTTACCGGCAGTGTCGACACGGACGCTCAATCCGGCTTGTCGCATGAGCCCCTTGATGTATTCACGCCCTTCGATATCGGCTTCGCTGAAAGCGACCCGACTAACGCCGCCTTCCGGATTGGCGCCGAACTTCGAGAGAGCCTGAATCCGTTGCGCCATTCGCTCGGCACTTGCACCGACCAAAAGCGGCTCGGCGGCATGCGCCGCAACTGCGAACACTGCGCAGGAGCAAATCACGGCAAGGCGACGCTTACCGGTACGACTCGAGCACGTTGGTATCAATTCGGGCACCGATCTGTTGTATGACACTGGTGGCAACATGAGTGCCGAGCCTTGCGCATTCCTCGAGCGGCTTGCCGGATGTCAGGCCGTAAAGAAAAGCCGCGGCATAAGCGTCTCCCGCGCCGGTGGTGTCGACGACTTGGTCCACGGGGATCGCATGCTGGACGATCCTTTTGTCGCCTTCCACGATGACCGAGCCTTTTTCCTTGCGGGTAATTACGAATAGATTATCGTATCCGTTTATGGCCGGTAAAACGTCGTCGAACTCATCCACATCGTAAAGGGCCATCAATTCGTCGTCGTCGGCAAATACGATTGCGTGATCGTCACGCACGACCCTCGCAAAAGCGCTTCGATGCCGCTCCACACAAAACGAGTCGGACAATGAAAGCGCAACCCTCGATCCGTTTTGACCTGCTATCCGAATGCCCTCCGCGGCCAGTGCCGGTCCCTCGGGAATATCCCAGACGTATCCTTCGAGCAGGGTGACGCTGGGTGTGCCGACCGTCTCCTCGGTCACATCGGCAACGCCGAGTTCGGTGCAGGCGCCCAGGTAGGTCTGCATCGTTCGCTGGCCGTCAGGATCGATCAGGATGTGGCTTCTCGCCGTCGACCTACCGTCTGGGGCGGGCGCAGTCCTGACATCGACACCCAGCGAGCGCATGTCATGAACAAAGATCTCTCCCAACTGATCTCTTCTGACACGGCCGATGTAGGATGCCGATCCTCCGAGAATCGCGAACCCGGCGACGGTGTTGGCAACTGATCCACCAGACATTTCCGTGGCCGGCCCCATCATGTCGTAGATCTCGTGGGCACGCGCCTCGTCTATGAGTGTCATCGAGCCACGCGGGGCGCCGATCATCTTCAGGAAATCTTCGTCTACGTGTGCGAGCACGTCGACTATCGCGTTGCTGATTCCGAGAAGTTGTATCGAATTGGTCATGCGGTGTATAGCCTAACACCGCGCATTTCGCCAGGGAATGTGGCGATATTGATGGCGCAGGGGTATCTTCTAGTCCGGCAGGACTGAATCGGACCTGTGTGGGGTGTTGCGGTGAGAAAAGCGGCCAATTTTCTGATCCCGGTGACGCTGATCACGATTTACTACGCATTCTGGGCGGGGTTGATGTTTTTCCTCTTCAAGAGGTTTCCGGGAATCCAGGACTTTTTTCCGGTGGGCGGTATCAGCGAGCTCGTCAGCGATGGAGGCAACGCGTTTGAACCGATTTACTCCAGCGCGGAAGAGACCGTGTTTTCGCCGTATGGTGCGATCAGGCTGGCATTCGCAAGCCTCGGCGCGGCGATTCTCATCATTCCGGTGTCCTGGGTGTATTTTATTACCAGCCGCAGCAAGAGCATCGACCAGTCTTTCGTGCAGACGATCATCATCATGCCGATAGTGGTGACCGGCATTTCGATGATCGTAATGAACAGCCTGGCGCTCGCGTTCAGTCTTGCCGGCATCGTCGCTGCCGTGCGCTTCCGGTTCACGCTCGACCAGCCATCGCATGCCATGTACATTTTTGCCGCGATCAGTATCGGCCTGGGCTCCGGAATCGGTGCGCTCGGTGTGGCGATGGTGATCTCGATGGCATTCGTCTATGCAAACGTGATCATCTGGAAGCTCGAGTATGGCAAGGTCCTGTCCGGTCCGTTCTTTTCCATGCTGACTCGACGAACCAGATCGGAAGATGACTATTAGCCAAGAGCCGGCGCATCATGTTGCAGTCGTCCTCAGCGTCTTAATGGCTTGTTCCCAGGCGTCGGATTACGAATCGGCTGGCTCCCTCGCACGGTTTTCATTGAGCTCCGAATCGCTTCGTCAGTGGAAATTGCCGAGGAAGCTAAGCGAAATATCCGGTCTGGCACTAACACCCGATGGCAGATTACTCGCAATCTGCGACGAGAGCGCCATCGTTTACGAGCTGGATTACAAGGCAGGAAAAATCCTAAAAGCATTTGCTCTCGGACGACCGACCGAGCGGGGCGACTTCGAAGGGATAGCCTATTTGAACGATACAGTCTTTCTGGTCACGAGCGATGGTCGCCTGTATGCGAGTATCGAAGGAGCCGATGGCGAGCGAGTATCGTACCGCATGTACAGGACAGGGCTTGGAAAAGTCTGCGAGATCGAGGGGCTCGCGGCGAATGCCAGGACGAAGAAACTGATGTTGGCCTGTAAAGACAGAATAAAAAAGGGCAAGCGTAATGATCTGTCCGTATTCTACTGGTCACCATCAACACGCGCTCTCATAGGCGATGAAAAGATCGTGTTGCCCGAGAGGAAAATCGAGAAATTGCTGGGGAAAAAACGAGTCAATCCATCCGGGATCGCGATTGACCCGAAAACAGGAAACCTGTTCATAATTGCCGCGCGACAACGCGCAGTTATCGAGCTGGAACCGAATGGAGACCTGGTTGGGGCTATAATCCTGCCGCTGGCAGGCCGTCATCGGCAGCCGGAGGGCGTGTCACTGACACGAGATGGTCAGTTGCTGATCGCGGATGAGGGCTCCGGGAAGCGGGCGACACTCAGCATCTATAACGAGAACAGGCAAGAAACGCCGTGAACGGACAATCTTGAGCGCTCAGCCGTATACAAGCAGTAAATCCGGGAAAAGCCTGGTTATCGTGCACGGCCGCGATTTCAAGCCGCCGGCGGATGCACTACTGCAGTTCATCGATTCGGCGCTCCGTGCGGGAATCGAGAGAGACTATCCCGAACTCGTGAACTCGTATCAAGGCCTGAACAAGGACCTCGCCTACTATGGCGACCTTACCAACAATTATCTGATTGAGCGAGGCGGGCACTATGACGAGCAGCTTGATATCGGCGACCGCAAAAATGCCTATCACCTCCTCAAGCTGATCGACCGAAAAAAGAAGTTCGGCGTCCACCGGTACGACAATCTTCCCGGGAAATCGGCGATCCCGGAGTTTGCGGCGGACATAGCCGCACCTGTACTGGGAGCAATAGGGCTTGGTAATCCGCTGATCGCCAGAGTCGCGAAGGATCTCGCCGAATACTGGAACCCGAAGAGCGACTTCGGCAAAAAAATACGCGAGCGCGCCAGAACCACGCTATGTGCCGCAGTGGATCGCGGCGACGAGATCATGCTGATTTCGCACGGTACCGGATGCATTGTTACGTACGATGTCTTGTGGGAGTTGTCGCACGATTCGAAATATGCGGACAAGTACGCGGACTACAAGATTGAAGTATGGCTGACGCTGGGCGCGCCGCTCGGCGATACCAGTGTCCGCAAAAAGCTGTCTGGCGCCAGGGAAAAAGTCAGAGAGCGTTTTCCACAGAATGTATTGTCATGGCATAACGTATCGGCAGAGGACGATTTCACCTGCCATGACAACACGCTGTGCGACGACTATAAGAAGATGCTGAAAGAGAAGCTCGTAAGCTGTGTCAGGGACTATCTGGTTTACAACCTGGCGATTCGGTACGGGAAATCGAATCCGCACAGCTCGGTGGGGTATTACATTCATCCCCGGGTATCGAAGATCCTCGCCGACTGGCTGCAACACGTTGAACATGATTGAGTCGGGCTAATTGCATCTCTTGAGCAGTTTTTTTTCGATATATTTCTGGCTGGAGATGTCCTTGTAGAAGCTGTCAATGAAAACCTTCGTCAGCTTGATTGATCTTTGATTAAATCCTTCCAGATTTTCGACGAGTTGGTAAACATCGTCGCGCTTTTCGATGAATCGGCGCATGGTCGAATCGAGATAGGAGTTGTTGGTGCAACGGCCACGGTATAATCTCTGCCTCACGCTCTTGATCTTGAATCGGGGATTAGGGGCTGCGTACGGCGCATCGACCATTCCGGCATGATCGAAGTCGTATGGAATTGGAATGATCGGGTCATTGTCCTTTTGGTAGAGCGTTGCATTATGGCAGCAGGCGGTGCCGCTCGGGCCTCGGATCAATGAGAAGTCTGTATTGCCGATGAAGTATTCGAAAACGTTGACCAGATTGGAATGCGCCGGATCCAGCGCGTTATAACTTGTTCTTTCGAGATTCAGTCGCTTTATGCCGAGCCGTTCGGCAATGTGCTTTTTCTCCTCGATGAAAAACGCATAGCTTTCCCGGGCCCGGTTTTTCTTGTCGGTATCAACATAGGTGACACGAAGCAAGCGTGCACCGAAGCTGGTGTCGGTCAATACGTTGAAAAACCTGTACGTCAGATACTCTTTCAAAAGGTATTGCTGAAATCGGGGCCTCGAGCTCTGACAATCGGTAACCAGTTTGATCTTGTCCTGGCCGGCAAAAACCGTGCCCTCGACCTGAGCCTTCTGAAAGTTCAGCCGCAATGGCGCGAAGCTGCAGACATCGCGCTTGCGCCGATACTTGCCACGAACCCTGAGCCGTATTTCCAGGCCGCGTTCCGTCCCGTCGGCGTCAGTAAACTTCAGTGTCGCCGGATACTCGTCGGTTTCATCGCGGTTACGCATGATCGTAGAGAGTGGACCCTCGATCGTTACCGCGATCGTGGAATCGCTGGCGAACAGCGGCCGGGATTTCGCGCCCGCCTTGTCGCCGATGAAAAGGAACAACGCCGCTATGCAACACGTCCAACAGATATGCCGGTTTATCTTGTACATTTGATTGTCGGCCCGGTTTTTTTTGTTACATAAAGTGTAGCATGTGGCAAGTATCTCACCGGAGTCGGAATTGACAACACTAATTCGTTTTCGAGCGCTCGCCATTGCCGTATCGGCGGCGGCTTTGTTGCTACCGGAATTGTCGTCGGCGCAGCCATCGACTGAAGAATGGCGCTTTTCCGGCGTCGAGCAAATCGTCGCCGTCAGCGACGTGCACGGTGCCATCGACGCGATGACGCATACGTTGACGAATGCCGGCGTCCTGGACAACGCGCTTGCCTGGGCCGGTGGCGCGACACATCTCGTAATAACCGGCGACATTCTCGATCGCGGAGCCGACTCCCGAAAGGTGATGGATCTGATCATGCGCCTGGAAAGGGAGGCCCTGGACTCAGGTGGGCGCGTACACCTCTTACTGGGGAATCACGAGATCATGAACCTGATCGGGGACCTCCGATACGTCTCGAAGGGTGAATATGCTGCCTTTGCAGACGACGAAATCGCCAGTGATCGTGAGCGATGGTTTGACGCGTTTCGCGCATCCCGGACTGAAGCCGTGGACGAAGAATCTCTCCGGATTGAATACGACAGTCGACATCCCATCGGCTTCTTCGGTTTGCGTCGCGCATTTGGCACACAGGGGGACTATGGTACCTGGTTGATGTCGAAGCCCTTGCTCATCGTGATCAACGGCACTGCGTTCGTGCACGGCGGACTGTCGCGGCTGGTTGCCGAACTGGGACTCGAGGGCGTCAATCGGACGCTCAAGTCGCAGCTGCGCGACTATGTGACGCAGACGGAAGTGTTGACCGCGGCCGGCATCCTCGATCCAACGGAAAACTTCTATAACCATGCGAGAATCCTCGAATCCCTGCCCGAGGACGCCGATCGTCCCGAGCACGTCAGGCGGGCAATTGAGACCGTGATCAAACTGAACGGCGCAAGTGTTCACCGTCCGGTCAGTCCGGTCTGGTACCGAGGATCTGTCGGCTGTACGCCGCTGATCGAGGAAGACAAACTGGCCCCTGCGCTTTCGGCCATCGGTGCCGATCGCGTCGTTATCGGCCACACGCCCACACTCACGCGCCGGGTGCTCGAACGCATGGATGGACGCGTGATCGAAATAGACACCGGCATGTTGAATGCCGAGTACGCCGGCGTTGGCAACGCGCTGGTCATCGAAGATGGGAAACTGACGGTCGTAAATGAAAAGTCGCCGGGCGCTACAGCCCCGGTGGCACATCCGCGCAGGGTCGGGTTGCGGTCCGAGTCATTGAGTGCGGATGACCTGTTGCAGATTCTGGCTAACGGTGAATTGACGCCAACGGCCACTCCCGGGTCCGGGAAGAGGATCTTCGACGTGACGTATTTTGGTGAAAGCATCTCCGCCGTGTTCGACGAA
>JBHIDG010000091.1:0-10196 GCA_046760025.1 Woeseia sp.
CGCCGATCATGAAGCGGTAAACGCCAAACAGCGTTACCAGGCCAAGAAGAATAAAAGCCGTCAGCCTTGTGTATTTACTAATTATGGTTTTCACTATTCGCGGTGTACGCAGGCCTGCCATAGCGCTATGGCACGCGATTGGTAATGATGCCGGCCGACACAGAATTCGTGCCGTCGATAGAGCCAAGCGGCGAATCCTAAAGTCAGAACATGGAAGCTGTCAAACACAAGCATTTGCACCGCAGCAAACCGCAGTTGCAAGGTTGCCGCTGATTACATACATTGCGGCACTCGTTCGGCTGCCGCAGGGACCAGAAACGGCTGCGCGACTGGAATTCAATTATCATGGCTATTCCAAGACAACGCATCCATCTGCCGCCTGCCGCCTGGCGCAGCGCGCTCAGTGCGGTTTTGCGCGGCAATATGTTCGCGGGTCCGGCGATCGCGGAATTTGAAAATGCGTTCGCGACATTCATCGGCGCCCCGAATGCCGTAACCGTCCCATCCGGCCGGGCGGGACTCCAATTCTCGTTCGAGGGACTGGATCTCGAGCCCGGGGCGCAGGTTATCTGCTCGGCCTTCGGCTACCCCATCGTTCCCTTCCTTATAAAATCAATGGGATTCGACCTCAAATTTGCTGACTGTGAATTGCAGACTCTCGGAATGAGTCCCGCCGCTCTCGATGCATTGATCTCGGAGCACACCGCGGCTGTTATTGTTACCCATCTTTACGGTGTCCCGTGCCGGATACGAGAGATTGCAGAGAATTGCAAAGCTCATGGTGCGCTGCTGATCGAAGACTGCGCACATTGCTACGGTGCGTCGGTTGGCAATCGCAAAGTCGGTGCGTTTGGTGATGCCGCATACTTCAGTTTCGAGACCTCCAAGGTCATCAACACCATGGGTGGCGGCATGGTAACCGTGCGAGAATCTGACCTCGGACAACGCGTAAGAAAAGCAGCCAGCGCAGAGCCACAAAAAGGAATGGGTTGGCTCATGAAGCGCCTGCTAAAAACGAGCTTCGAGGCCACCGTAACGAACCCGCTGGTATTCAATCTTGGCGTCTATCAGGCTTTGCGATGGGCATCGCGAGGCTCGGCAGACGAAGATCGCTTTGCTTCTGGGTACCACGGAGACGAAGTTTCGATGGCAGGCAAAATGGGCCGCTATACCAATTATCAGTCTCGCCTCGGGTTGGGACAAATGAAAAAGGCGTCAGCATGGGATGCGCGGCGGACGGCGAACGCCAGGCGACTTATTGAGCAGCTGCGGGATCACATTCGTTTCCAGGAACCGGTCGGACCGGATGTATCCGCAAACTACATGCTGGTTACAATGCTGGTACCGCAACTACAGGAGGTATCTGATCGGCTGTTGCGCTCAGGTATCGACACAAAACACCATTACATGCGCGATTGCAGTCGCATGTTTGAAATTCCGGGCAGATTCCCGAACGCCGCGCGGGCCGAACGGGAGGTATTGCATGTGCCAGCCTACCCGGAAATGTCCACGGCCCAGATCGATATGGTCGCCTCCACGATAAAGAAAATCATAACTGCGCTTGGTTTGTCCGAGCAGGACCCGGCGAATATCGATTAGTCATCGCGCTTGGCCTGAACTGTTAACGCTGCTCGCCAAGTCTTCCGCATTCCGACGGATCAGGCGCCGATACATATCGGACTGGAAAAGCTCATCGGGATCGAGACGACGTTTCACCGCCAGGAAATCACGATAGCCTGGAAAGAGCCCCCGGAACTGCTCTCGTGTCAGCACCATGTCTTTCGCCAGATGTACCTTGCCGCCGAACCGAATGACAGACGCAATTAGGTTATTGACGAACTTTTGCATTCGGGCTACATGACGCTTTTTGGGATGCAACTCGAAATTGAGGCTGTATCCATCCTCCGAAAACGAAATCAGGTAATCGTCGCCCCGGTGCACTCGCATGATCAGCTTTGCAGGCAAACACGGAGAAGCCTGGCACAACTTTATCATCTCGGTAATGGCTGTCTGCGCATCGCTGCGCGGGAATATTACCTGAATTGTATATCCGCGGGGCCCGCAGACGGCCGCCGCGGACGGGATCATGAAGCTCGCGTCGAAGTTGTAGCGCAGGATACTCTCGACGTTTTCCGCTAAACGCAAGCGATACCTGAGTCGGCAATAGAAGAAATAGAGCTTGTTGAATAAAGGTATAGAAAGCTTCTGAACTTGCAGCATAGAGGTAACCACAAACTCCGTAATCGGCGTCAACATCCGAGCCTGGCGAAGCCGTGCTTCCAGTCGCGCGAAACTGGCCGCGACCTGGGCATGCAGCTCGTCCGACGTGCCGACTCGCTCGACCCATCGGGTCGAATGAATGACTGCCCGGCCGAGCTCGGCGCCCTTTGTACAGGTGTCGAGCCAGACAACAGCGAAGTCGCTGGTCGCCTCAACTTCGGCCATATATTCAAGCAGCTGCTCGACGTTTGCCACCGGCGTACGCGAAATTTCCAGAAAGGGCGAGAGGATTTTCTGCAGCCGGATTTTTACCTGCACAATGATGCCGATCAGTCCTAGACCACCGACTACAGCGCGAAGGAGGTGCTCGTCTTTACTGCGATCGATGTGTAACAACTCTCCCGAGGCGGTAAGTAATTTCAGCGCCACGACCTGGTCGCCAAAGTTTCCCAAGCGCCAGCTGTCCTTGCCATTCACGTTGCAGCCGATGGCGCCCGCAACAGTTACAGTTGATTCCGATGGACTCGCGGCGAGAGTAAAGCGCAGGTGAAGAACCCGCTTGAAAATGTCGATAATCTTGACACCGGGTTCCACTGACATCAGTCCATTTCTCTCGTCGATCTCAAGAATACGGTCCATCTTCGCCGTACTTAAGATCATATTTTTATGATTCAGAATAATGTCGCCGTAACTATATCCACCGCCGCGTGGGCAGATCGATAGCTCATTGCGCTTGCAGAACGCAATTGTGTCTCTGCACTCTGCCTCGCTTGTTGGATACGCGACCAGGCATTCGGCCCTCCGCGAGCCGACAAGCGACGACACGGACTCCCATTGCATGTAGGCTGGTAAAGGTTCGGTAATCTGCGGTTTCAAACGTTCTCCCTTGGACGAAAGGTATGTCGGTAACACACTGTGATCGCTTGCGTAACAGCACTTTCGCCTGCTATTCAAGCAGGATTGTGCGGAAAGCATACGACAGAGTATCGTATTAGCGTTCATCCGTGTCAGGCAACTAATATACAATTGTCCAGAAGACGATCGCTACCGGATCTCGTCGTTATCGGAACCACGATGCGTATGAATATTTCAGACATATCCAACACGGCAGTAAGGCACAGAACCCTTTTGCTCGTGCTACTTGGGGCGCTGTTGTACGTCGCGTTCCTCGGCCTGCGTGACCTGTGGTATCCCGACGAACTCGACATCGCCGAAGTTGCCCGGGCGATGTTCCTAAGCGGTGACTGGGTGTCGCCGCGGCGAATGGGCGTTATCTGGGTCGATTACCCGCCTATGATTTACTGGGCCGGTTCTATCTTTGCGCATCTGTTCGACGGAATGTCCGCCTTTTCGCTGCGCCTGCCGAACGCCCTCGCCGCCATTGGCACCGTAGTCATAACCTGTGCGGTGGGCACGCGTTGGTACAACGCACGAGCCGGACTCTGGGGAGGGTTCGCCTTGCTCACTTTCCTGACGTTTGTGAACGAGGCGAACAGCTACCGGCCCGACGTGCTTTTCACCTTAATGATTACATCGGGGATAACCGTCTACGCTTACGGCGCTGCTGAGCGTCCCCGGCTGGCGCTTCGCATCGCGGGATTCGCCTTTCTGGGCCTTGCCATGCTCGCAAAGGGCCCGCTAGGCCTTTTGCTGCCTGGCTTGGTACTGACGTTATGGCATGGCGCGCGACATGAATGGCGCCGCATTTTGGAACTCGCACCGCTGTCTCTGGTCTCGCTCGCAATATACCTGCCCTGGTTTGCTGCGACCGGCAAAGCGATGGGTTGGGACAATATTTTGTATGAACTTTATGCACAGAATTTTGCGCGATTCCTGGATGGCGAATTCCGCGGTCATGCGCAACCCTTCTACTACTATTTCAAGAATTTCTGGATAGATTTTGCGCCATGGTCATGGTTGGCCCCGTCGGCTATCTGGTGGACCGTACGCTCGGGTCGCTGGCGCGATCCGAGAGTACAGCTCGTGCTTTGGTGGTTCGGTGCTTTCTTTGTGTTCCTGTCTGTCGCGGCGACAAAACGCCAGTTGTACCTGCTGCCCGCCTATCCGGCCCTCGCGCTGTTGCTCGCGCCGTGGCTAGCCAGTATCGGCCGCTCCGATATCGAATTGTCACCGGATGCGCCACGAACTCGTCCGGTTCGAATTTATTCCTTGATTCTGGCGGTTGCTTTCTCGGTCGTCGGCATCGGCCTTTTCGGATTCCTCGCCAAGTTCGCGTCCGTTGTCGCCGGTCTGGATCTCAACGAACAGGAACTCGAGGTTGCGCATGGACTCCGGGTTCCGCTTGCAGTGTTGGGCACTGTTTTGCTTGCATCCGGTTTCTGGATCGTGCAGGCGTGGAGACGGGACGACACACGTGCGGCGGTCATTCGCATCGGCGCGGCGCACGTTGCGCTGTATGTAGTCATCCTGGCGTTTGCGCTACCGGCTTTTGAGCCAACCAAGTCCTATGCGTCACAGAGCCAATGGATACGCGAGCAGATTGGATCAGAAACAAATTTCGGTATGGTGTATCCCTTCGGCTCGAAGACGGGATCCGGAAAAGTCGTTAGCTCGGGCCTTGGCAAGCGAGGCGGATTTGCCTACCACACCGGCGCAATGGTAGACCTTTTGTATAATCGTGCAGAGGTCGAGAGTTTCTTTAGGGAGCACCCTGGATCCGTGGTCCTGATTCACGAAGGGTCCGTTGAAATGATCTTCTCAGGGCAAGAATCCGCATGGCGGGCTCGCGTAGTCGGCGAACTTCGTACAGGTAAGCACTTGTATATTGTGGTCCGAGCGCCGCTGAATCGGGGCGCTCCCGAAAGCCAGGAGTCAGTTCCAGAGAACCGATAATGCCGAAAGTGTCAGCGCCGTTCCCCGACTAAGGCTTTGGGCTATCGATGCAGCCAGCACAGATATTCCTTGATGCCCTCGTCCACACTGCTGAATGATTCGCGGTATCCGGCCGTGCGCAGAGCGCTGATATCCGCCTGCGTAAAACTCTGGTAGCGTCCTTCAAGCTCTGCGGGAAACGGGATGTACTCGATATTTCCCAGGCCGTGAAACTCGATGACAGAATTTGCCACATCATTGAACGTCGCACTTTTGCCAGTGCCGACATTAAATATTCCGGATATCCGCGGATTGTCATGAAACCAGAGATTGACGGCGGTAACATCGGCAACATAAACAAAATCTCTTCTTTGCTCGCCATTCCCATAATTCTCGCAACCCTTGAATAACCGCGCCGTCCCGGTTTCCGTAATTTGTTGGTCAAAATGATAAGCGACGCTGGCCATCCTACCTTTATGCTGCTCGCGCGGCCCATAGACATTGAAATATCTCAGTCCAATAATCTGGCTTGCGGCGCCGGGCAAACAGCGTCGCACATATTGATCGAACAGAAATTTGGAGTACGCGTATAAATTAAGCGGCCGTTCATTTCCCGGATCGTCTCGGAATACAACTCCGTCGCCGTAAACAGATGCTGACGACGCGTAAATGAAGTGAATCCTGTGCTCGAGACAATAGTTCAGCAGGCGCTTTGAATAGTCATAGTTGTTGCCAAGCATAAAGCGACCGTCCGATTCTGTCGTATCGGAACAGGCGCCCTGGTGGAATATCGTTGTTGGGCAACCGATTTTCTTTCCAGCCAGAATCCGTGCCAAAAAATCGTCTTTGTCAATATAATCGGCGACCTTTAGATCCGCTATATTGATGAACTTCTTACCATCACTCAGGTCGTCAACAACAATGACATCATCGTGTCCTGCCGTGTTCAGGGCCGCGACGATATTGCTGCCAATAAAACCCGCGCCGCCGGTAACGATGATCAATGTTCGAATCCTGCATGACCCACAGACTGGTCAAGCCGGAATCCGGGAATCGGTGTGGCAGTATCGTGCATCAGCCGGCAATCTTGCGGACAATCTTTGACGTACTTTTACCTTTAACCAGTGGCAGGAGCACGACGCGTCCACCATGGGATTCGACCTCGGTGGCACCGATTACCTCGTCCCTGCTGTAGTCCGCGCCCTTGACGAGCACATCTGGTTGCAATGCCGTAATCAGTTTGAGTGGCGTCCTCTCATCAAACATAACCACAGCATCGACGACGGCCAGGGCAGCAATAACACACGCCCGGTCATCGTGACTATTGATCGGTCGGGAGTTGCCCTTCAGCGCCCGCACCGATCTGTCTGTGTTGATGCCGACGATCAACTTGTCACCCTCGCGGGCTGCCTTGTGCAAAAAGCTCACGTGGCCGGTGTGTACAATGTCAAAGCAGCCATTTGTCAAGACAATACGTTGATCGCGATTGCGCCAATCGTCCACCAATGGTATGAGTTCGTCCAAGCTGTAAACAGACTTGGACGCAGACTGCTCTTCTGCATGAAGCGCCCGCATCAGGGACGCTTGATCGATCGCCGCAGTGCCGACGCGGCCGACCACAAAGCCAGCTGCCAGATTGGCCATATGGAGCATATCCACGTATTCAAGACCACCAAGCATGGCGGCCGCCACGCTTGCGATGACGGTGTCGCCCGCTCCAGAAACGTCGAATACTTCGCGGGCTTTGGCCGGCGAATGAACAGTCTGATCTTCAGCCACAAGGGTCATACCGTCCGGACCGCGTGTTACCACCAGAAATTGAAGTCCAAGCGCATCAACGTAGGCTCTCGCGGACCGGATAAGGTCATCCATATGTTCGGCTGGAACACCGCCAGCTTGTGATAGTTCGCGAAGATTTGGCGTCAATATGCTGGCACCGGCATATTTCGAGAAATCAGTTCCTTTCGGGTCCACCAGAACCGGCGTCGATATCTGCTTGGCGGTCTCAATGAGGCGTTGGCAAAAAATTAGCGGTAAAGCACCCTTCGCGTAGTCCGACAGGATAATTGCATCGACTTGCGACGTTGAAATCACGATCTCGAATAAATCGTCGTGATCGAGATTTTCGATATCTGACAGATCTTCAGAGTCGATCCGCAATACGTGCTGGTGCCCGGATATAACACGGGTCTTAGTGATGGTCGGCCGATCGGAAAGCGTAACGACGGCGGCGGTATCGACACCACGCTCGGCGAGGATGTCCAATAAACGGTCCCCATTCTCATCCTTGCCTACGAAACCGGCGACGGCGACATCCAGGCCGAGGCCCGCCAAGTTCAGCGCAACATTACCGGCGCCGCCCGCGCGCGTCGCTTCCCGTCCCGGACGTAAGACAGGCACAGGAGCTTCTGGTGAGATCCTTTCAACCTGTCCCCATATGTACCGGTCAAGCATAAGGTCGCCGACCACAAACACCCGTTTGTGGCCAAATGCATTGCACAACGCATTGGCAATGTTTTCGTTGTTGGGAGTCAACTCATGCATTGACTATCGCATCCTCGACCCAATCGCAAAGCAGATGACCCATGAGAATATGAGCCTCCTGGATACGGGCCGTGTCGTATGATGGAACAATCAGGCAGTCGTCTGCAACATCATCGAGTGCACCACCATCACGGCCAGTGAAGCCGATCGTTTGCGCGTCGCGCGCTTTGGCTGCCCGTATCCCCGCCAGCACATTGGCACTGTTACCCGAGGTTGAGATACCGACGACGACATCACCCGGTTTGCACAGCGCTTCAATTTGCCGCGCAAAGATTTTTTCATAACCATAGTCGTTGCCGACCGCTGTCAAAACCGATGTATCCGTAGTAAGCGCGATGGAAGCGAGACCTGGCCTCTCACGGGCGAAACGGCCAATCAATTCGGCAGCTAAGTGCTGGCTGTCTGCCGCACTGCCACCATTGCCCATCCAGAGGATCTTGCCACCATTGCTCAGGCAGTCGGACATACAAAGTCCCAACAATTCCAGCTGCGGCACCAAGTGTCGAATAGCCTGGATAGTCTCGAGGTGTTCGTCAATTTTTTCGTTCATGTTAGTCATGCCGCTATGCTATCGAAGAGATGTCCCTTGCGAAGTGCATCAGATCGTCGTAAACAGGAACGCCGTACGGAGTGCGATCCGGCGCTTTCTGGTCGGTACGCACCAGCGCCGGACGGACGCCGGCCGATCTGGCTGCTTCAATATCTCGTCTGGCATCACCGATCATCCACGATTGCGACGGCTCAAAACCAAAATCGCGTTGCGCCTTGGTCAACAGACCCGGCCGCGGTTTGCGGCAATTGCACCCATCTTCATCGGTGTGCGGGCAAACATATATACGCTCAATGTCCCCACCGGCGGCGCGCACAGTTCTCAGCATCGAATCGTGGATGCGCTCCAGTTCATCTGGAGCCAATTCACCGCGTCCGACACAAGCCTGATTGGTAACCACGAGCACGTGATACCCTTTGTCATTTAGCTCGGCGATTGCTTCGGGCGCGTGCGGCAACAGCACGAAATCACTTTCGGATCGCACTGATCCGGGACGGTCCTCGTTTATGACGCCGTCGCGATCCAAAAGGATGAATCGATCTGCGTTGACTCCCATTCGCGCGCTCCGTCCGACACGGCCTGGTCGCCGGGTAGCCCGCTGCGCTTGGCCGGATTTTTCGCTGGCCATCTTCCCGACTCCATATGCTTGCGTACCCGTCCACCCGCAACCGACGAAACAGCCGAAAAGCGGCCTGCCGAAGTTCGGCCAGCATACACCATCCGGTAGGAAGTAAGAGTGTTCGATGCGCCAAAATCATTCGCCCGAGGTGGCCGGAATTCGAGGATTCTACGAATGTTTTGTCGCGGTGCGGTTCTCCAACCGTTTCTGGTTCTTGCCATTGTGGATTACCCCTCCCCGAAGCGTCAGGTATCCACTAAAGCGGTCAACTCCAATCCTAAAATTGGTAATGGTCTGGACGGCAGTGCCCGACTGCAAAACAGTCAAGGCAATAGATGTAACAATGGATAAACGCATATGGCCTCCTCAACCGATGACTCTCGCCTGTTGGCTCGATTGGATCGAGGGGTTAGGCTCCGGTCTTCCGGACCGTCAGTAATGGCCGATATTGCTCACCCTGATCTTCAGATGCATTTCTTTTTAGTGGGTGTTCGCTTGGTCCCTTAGGATTGCCTCTCCCTTGGTCAGCCAAGAAATCCCGAAAGCAACAACTGCGAGCCCCTCCAACCAGAACACCGGCGCATACTGCTTGATTGAGGACACAGTGTCTCCCAGCAGAGAATAGAAAATGATCAAAATAATGCAAACGCTCATCGTATAGCCGCAAACCCGATAAACCTTGTTTCTTTGTTTCTTCCGGTCAGTAGGCTCAATGTCTGGATTCGTCTTCGTGAACAAACGCAATGAGAAATAAATCAGTGTGGCGAAGAATGCCGCAGCGAAGATGAGGTGTACGTAGCCGATGATTCGGGCCGAGTCCGAGATCAGTTCACCATGGGTGGTCGGAAAGAGTGCGACCCCTATTGCGAATACGCAGGCTAGATCACCTGCCCGGTCGTCCTTCGGTTCGTATCCCTTGTACGAGAGCAGGAAAAAGCCGATGACGCAGAGCGTGCCGACAAAAACGTCCCGCATGCCGGTGTGGTAGTAACTGCTGATGGAATCCTGGATGCCGGTGCCGAAAATGATGACGGCGCCGAGGAACAGTACGAACGGCAGGGCGGTGCCCAGTACGCCGACGATTTTCCTAAGTGTCAGGTAGGAAATGATGAGCCTGTCGTCATTGGTCGAGTCGTTCGCCATGCTTGGCCTCTTGTTGTCGTTGTGCTTGCGGCCGGGACGAGATAATCGTCGATCTTTTCCCAAGTATAGCAATATTGTCGACCTCTGGCAGATTCCATGGGTTGAGAGAAACAAATAGAGGACTTGGCGTTGCCCGGTTGCGGGGATAGTTTTGAGTGGTTCTGAACGGGGTTGTGCGGTTCTCGTGGTCTCGGCGGCCCGGAGAAGTCAGGGCCGTCAATCCCTGCTCGCCGCCAGGGAGATCTCGTAGACGCCCGCCTGCCTGGCGCCATCCATGACCCGGACCAG
>JBHIDG010000092.1:0-10194 GCA_046760025.1 Woeseia sp.
CGACTGTCGTTCGACTACCTCGTCGCGTTGCGTCTGTGGAGAGAATTGATCGAACGAGGCGCTGCCGCCCGCCGGCTGATTGAGAACCTGCAGGCGAAAGAGCTTGTCCTCGTCCGTGGCATTTTGCAGAAAACCGACGAACACGCGCTGAATAGTGCCCAGAGGACGGTTGTTGCCGGGCACGGCAAAGGACAGGCCCTGCGTCAGGCGCGCCGTGTAGATGTTCTGGTTGCGCATCTTGGTCCGGTCGACCACGGTCGGATCATCGGCGGGCGAGCAGGCCGGCACTGTCCGGGTGGGATCGAAGATGCTGGTAGGCGTGGATCCGTCCCCGGGTGGCACGTAGCTCGTCCAGTCACCGTCCGGCGGGCCAATGACGTCGCGATTATCCGTCCACACGGCATGAAGGACCGGCACGCCCCGCGCCGGATCGAGGTCGAAATCCCAGCTACCGGTATCGTCCACGATGAATCGGAGCGCCGCGAGGTCGATGTAGTCACCGAAAAACGGAACGGTACCGCCCTTGAACATCGGCAGGTTCGGCGGGTTGTACTGCATCTGTTGACTGAACGGCATGCCCACATCGTCGAGAATCAGAAACGGATAACGGGACGCCTGCGTGGACGGGATATCGAGGACCGAATAGTCGGTGAATACGGGGGCATCGCCGGCGTCCGCCATTGCCGCACGCACATCCGCGCTGTGCCTCGGGACCGTGACATCGACGGGCAGATCGACGATAAAACGATCGAATACGCCGGAAATATCCTCCCGAAAGTCATAGTAGAGCACGAATATCTTGCCGCGGCTGAATTCCAGTGCCGGCATCAGCTGATGGCCGGGCAGCGACGGCTCGTCAATCGGTTGGCCTGGCGTCCAGCTGCTACCATCCATCGATGTCGTCACGACGATCCGCGCATCGCCCCCGATAGGGTCGGCATCCGGCACGGCTGTACCGCGGGTCGAGTACGCGATGTACGAGCGGCCGTCGCCGTCGAATGTCATGGCCGCGTAGCCGGTCGTGCGGAAGGAGAATTCCGTGGTGCCCTGCTCGAACGGGAAATAGTCGGGGCCCGTGGCAGAAACTGGCGCAGTAAATGTATTGCCTGCGTCGTCGGAACTCACCACCATGATGGCATCCGGGTTCATTCCACTCAGCATGCCATTCGCGGCGCTGCCCATCATGTCCTCACACTTGCCGGGCCCGGTCTTGCCCTTGTTGTAGTTCCTAATAGTCTTCCTCAACGTGTCGCCGGCACGTTTGACGTCGCCCTTCGGTTTGCTGCCGGGTGGATTCTCGAGCAGCCAGGCTTCGGCGGCATCGAGTTCCCCGGCTATGGCGCTGGAATCCGCGCCACTCAGTATATTCAGCCAGGCCGCCAGCAGCTGGCGAATGAGGCCCGACGGCCGGTCTGCATCGTCTTCAAAGTCGTTTTCCTCGTAAGGCTCGGTTTCGTGATCGTCGTCATCATCCCCCTCGGGAACGACGAATGTGCCGCCGTTCTCTCTGGTGATAACAATCCCTGCCAGTTCAATTTCATTGACCGGCCATGCTTGCGGATTCTTGCGCCAGAACTTGGCCTTGCGCGTGCAGTTCATGGTCGCGTTCTCGAATTGCCGCCAGGCAACCTGGATACGGCCCGAGAACGGTTCCACGGCAACCACCGCGCCCTGATTGATCGTGTTGTCGGCCGACAACTGCAGCGGCGCAGTAAAGGTCTCGCCGCAATTCTCTGACCGCGCAAACATGATCCGCGAGCGAACGGCCGTCGTGCCGTCACCTTCGATGCGCGCCCAGACAGCGTAGAGATTGCCGCACTCCACCGTCTGCGACACCACGGCATTGTCTGTGACGACGTCGAAAGTCCCGATCGTTGCTCCGGTGCGCGGCTTGTCCACCGCGATCCAGGGCTTGTCGATAAAATATGTGCCGGTGGCATTCTCGTCGAACAACGCCGTTCGGACATAACCGATGCTGCTGTTGCGCTCGTCGTTGTTGAGGTCCATATAGGTTGCAACGAAACCAGCGCTCGGCGGATTGACGCCTCGCGTGAACGCGATGCCGCTGTAATAGAAGAGGCCGTGAGTACCGGCGCGAATGACCGGGTCGGCGGATGCATCGAATCCCTTGATCGGCGAAGCCAGTCCCTGCGCCGAGGTATCCTGTGGATAGCCGGGCAGCAACGTCGACTGCCAGCGGCCGCCACCGTCGTTTGACCTGTATACCGAGATCCACGAGTCGCCGATGGTTTTGCCTTCGGGCAGGCCCGGAAGATCGACAGTGCGATAGTCGTTGGAGCCGGCAATCAGATTGAGGACATTGCGCGTGCTAATCGCTATCGTCGGCTCGTTTTGCCGTTGCAGGAACGGGTCCCCTATCGGCCATATCTTGCCGGAGACCATATTGATATTCTGGCCGGAGATGAGTCGGGAGTCCTGTGCGGACAGATCGGCCGCAACAAAGGCAAGCATGAGGCAGACAAAGCCGCTCACGTATCGACTGGTATTGCTGCGCATGGCAACCCCGCGGATTCTTGTATTCGTCTTTGCCAGGGACTTGCTTCTTGTTTGACCGGCAGTCTAACACAGCCCCGGCCGGCGCTCGCGACGCAAGGGAGTCGGAGACCGTGATCGTGGTTCGAGCTTTGGCTTGGAGCTACAATTCAAGAAAAGAGCAAAAATTATTGTCAAATCGCCAACAGGCGATCTGCACTCGGTAAGAGAGCGACATCATGGTCAGACTCAGCGGACTGTTTCGCGAACTGAGGCGACGGAACGTCTTTCGCGCCGTTATCGCGTACGTCGTCGGCGCGTGGGTCGGGATCGAGATCGCCGACATTCTCCTGCGTGCGTTCGATGCACCCGGCTGGATCCTACAGGCCCTCCTGATCGTGGTAGCGCTGGCGTTGCCGGCGGTCTTGGCGTTCTCCTGGTTTTACGAGATTACACCGGCCGGCATTATCCGCACCGAAGCGACTGATGCCGATGACTCCGATGGCCGGATATTCGACCGACGCTTCGACTTCGCCATTATCAGCCTGCTCGTCGGCGCTCTTGCCCTGTCCCTGTATGCCAACATTCGCGGGCCTGAAGAGCCGCCGGAATCGGTGTCGATACTGATCGCGGACATCGATAACCGGAGCGGTAGCGATCTTTTTACCGGTGTGCTCGAAGAGACGCTGCGAATTGGTCTCGAAGTCGCACCGTTTGTCGACGTGTTCTCCCGCAAGAATGCGGCCGCAATCGCAGCAAGCCTGGCGGACACCGACAGGGCCGCGGGTTCGCTGCCATTCGAAGCGGCGGGACTCGTTGCACTTCGTGAAGGTATCGACGTCATCATCGGCGGCAGCGTGAGTCGGAGCGATCGCGGGCTGACTGTTTCCGTGACCGGGATTACACCCGGCTTTCAACAGGAACTGTTCGATGTCACGGAAACTGCGGCCGACGACGCCGACATGCTAAACGCCATTGCACTTGTCTCCAAGAAACTCCGCCTGGAACTCGGCGATACCGAGAAACCCGGCGATGCCGGCCAGAACGAGTCCTTTGCCGTCGCAAACCTCGAGGCCGCCGCTGAGTACCTGAAGGCGCAGGACCTGCAGCGAGACCGCAAGCTCGAGGACGCCGTCGGTCACTATCAGAAAGCACTCGAGTTCGATCCCGAGTTTGCCCGCGCCTACGCCGGTCTCGCGCTGACCGAGCAATACCTCGGCAGGATGGAGGCGGCGTCCCGCCACTGGCGGGAAGCGCTGTCGCGCCTCCATACAGTCACAGAACGCGGACAGCTTCGAACGCTCGGCGTCTACTACACGACCTATCAACGCGACTACCGAAAAGCCCTGGAGACTTTCGAACGGCTCGTCCAGCGATTCCCGGCAGATAATGTGGCGCACAACAATCTCGCTGTTGCCGCGTTCTATTCGATGGATTTCGACCGTGCGCTGGAAGTTGGCAGGGAGGTCGCCGTGAGGTTTCCCAAGCACAGTGGCTATCGGGCCAACCTGGCCTTGTATGCAATGTACGCCGGGCAGTTCGACGAGGCTGCCCAGGTCGCGCATGATGTCATTCGGGATGATCCAAGCAACGTCTACGCGTTCACCGTAACGGCACTGACACAAGCAGTCGCAGGTGACTTCACGGCGGCCGATGTTACCTACCGCCGCATGCTCGAGCTGGATCAGTTTGGCAGATCGATCGCGCCGGAAGGGATTGCCGATCTGGCAATCTATCGCGGCGATCTGAATGCAGCTGTCGAAGTACTCGACCGTGCAATTGAAGAGGCCGTCACGCAAAACTCCAACCACAGCGCAGCATTGAAGCGCGTAATGCGCGCGCAAGCACTTCTCGGCCTCGGGGAGCACGACAAAGCGCGGGCCTCCATCGACCTGGCTCTACAATTTTCCAACGACGATCCGGCTATTCTGGTTCCTGCGGCACTGCTACTTGCCGAGATTGGAGAGATCGGGCGGGCCGAAGCAATTGCTGCGGAAATGTCGGATAGTATTTCAAATACCAGGCTCGCCTATGCGAATGCAATTCGTGCCTGGATCGCCGATATTCGCGACCAACCGGATGCGGCAATCGGCCATGCAAACGCAGCGATCGAAACTTCGGATCTCTGGCTGATACGCTTCATGCGCGCCAGAATTTATCTTCAACACGGTTTGATTGCGGAGGCAACCGCTGATTTGCAACTGTGCGAGCGTCGCATCGGTGAGGGCATTGCAGTGTTCCTGAACGACCGACCGTCATACCGGTTGATTCGAGACCTGCGGGACGTCATCGCGTCGCTTCCTTCAGGCGATCGGGTCGCTACTTCCGCGCCGTAGCCGCAACAGTCTACAGCAGACCGCAACAACACGCTTGCCGGTGCCGCTTGCCTGGATCGAATGCCCACGGTCATTGAAGCCGCCGGCGGGCATCGTCCGCCAGCGGCCCTCCGATCGGCCGGCGTGCAATGAATGTAGAGTAATTCGCCGTGGCGGCTCCAGCCATCCCGAGTTCTTCCTGAGCACGGCCAATCCAATAGGGCAACGTCGCAACGTAACGATAAGTCGGCAGGTCGTCGAGAAAAATGGCCGCCGCCTCGCCATGACGCCTGCCAACCGACAAGAACTCGTCCAGCGCCTCGGCGTAGAATCCGCCCTCGAGGTAGGCGTGCCCGAGATGCAAACGCACCAGCCAAAGGTCCGCCATTGCCGCCGCCTGAGTCAGCATTTTGATCGCCTGGCTGGTTTTCTCTGCCCTGAGCCGGAGCATGGCCTCGATGAGAGTGGCGTATGACCGGGAGCGCGGCTGAGGCCTATGCGACAACGTATCAACGATCGCCATCGCGGCGTCTGTTCGGCCCGCTTCCGCATACATCAGACCGACGGGCACGCTGGAGGCCTCGCTGCTTGTCAATGCCAGGGCCTTGCCCGCCGCAACGAATGCGGCATCTTGATTGCCCTCACGAAATAGTAGATCGGCGAGCGCGATATACTTCGCCGCCATCTCGTCATCGAATGTGATTTCGTCGTCATCGGCAATTCCGTCAAGCAAGATTTTCCGGGCGGCGACAAAATTTCCGGAGAAAATCTCGACGTCGGCGAGACCAAGCCGGGCAATCGAAGCAGCGCGAGCGCCCGAGTCAGCCATACGGCGATAGGCGTCCCTGGCGGCGTCGAGGTTTCCATCGGCAATGGCATGCATTGCCAGAGGGAGCCATGCTTTGTAACAAGTTCGGTCATTTCCGCGAGCTTTGTTCGCCTCGATGACTGCCGTATCGAACTCGCTCGCATACATCGCCAGGAGTGCAAAACTGCACCGATCGAGCCGGCTGTTCGGAGAAACGTCCATTGCAGCGCGGCCGGCATGAAGCGCATTCTGAAAATCGAGTGTTAGGAAGTAGCTGACGGCTAGATTTTCGTATCCAACGTAATCCGCGGGAAATTCATCGATCAATGCGTAGTAATGCTCGACTGCCTTATCGTAATTTCGAGCGACCTTCAGGTAATAAGTGCCGAGCGCCCGTAACCGTTCGCGTTCGGTCATGGTATCGAGCCGTGCCACAGCTTGCTCCCAGGCCTTATCCGACTCATCCACCCTGTCGAGCATATGCGCCGCGACTGCCCATCCGGCATAGGCGCGACCAAGAGCTGGTTCGTACTCGAGAGCCTTCTTGTAGGAAGAAATCGCATCTTCGTAATTGCGGTCGTACTGCAGGTCCTGCGCCCTGTCGAACCAGCGAACTGCTTCGAGCGATGTCATGGCAAGAGTGGCCGATCCCGCCGACTCGTCCCGCTGCGCTGAATCGTCCCCCAGCTGATTACGCAGATCACCTGCCAGCAAGGCAACAGTCGTCATGACATCCTGCAAATCTGCGGTAGTAGCGTCTGCTTCGGCAACGAGCGCCATGTTGCTCGGTTCCACGGCCCGGACAGACAATTCGTATTTGCCATCGTCCGAAACGATCGATCCTGCGAGTACGAGATTGATGCCTTCGCGTGCCGCGACCAGCTGCGCGCCTCCGACATCGAGGCCGTCCGCAGTATGCACGTCGGCGACCAGTCTCCTTGCCGCCTCGCGCCGATAGGCAGTAACGAACGATGCCCGCTCGATTCCGATTTGCAGCGGCCATTCCAGGGTGCCGTCAAGCAATGGATCTCCGGTCTCATTGTTGAAGTCCGCAATGAGCACGGATATCGGCTTGTGTTCGACAGCCACCACCGGGGCGGCGCGAAAATTCATGTAAACCGAGAAGACCAACGCAACGCTCAGGACACCGATGGCGATGAAATCCATCTTGCGACCGCCGACAGGAATGACCGTGGTATCGGTGGCCCGACCGACGACGACGCCTTTGTCGGTAATGTCGTAGACCCATGCCAGGACGAGCATTACCGGGAAGCCGGCGATGACCATGACGATCAGGGCTCGCAGAATCCAGGCGGGCATCTCGAAGGCCGGCAGCAAAACGCTGGCCGCCTGGATGACGATCCACCATATACCGACGTAGAGCCCCGCAGTGCGGAAGACCTCACGCCGGCGTAATTCGTGGATGAATTTACGCACGGCCGAGCACCTGAGTCGTTTTGTGGTCAGTCTAGCACGCGTGGATACGGCGCCTGGATTTCGAGCCTGCCGCGATTCATGGACGAAACCAACGAATGGGCGCCTTCAGGATCCCTTAGAATCCCTCTGGTTTTTTATTGGCTTGCCTGCCGATTTGTCGAACCCCGGCTCGCGGGTTCGGGTCAGCGCCACATCGGTGCTACGAAACGAATGGGGGGACCCGACAGGGTCCCCCCTTCATTTTGTTGGCGGAGTGGACGGGACTCGAACCCGCGACCCCCGGCGTGACAGGCCGGTATTCTAACCAGCTGAACTACCACTCCGTGATTGGTGGGTGCTGAGGGGATCGAACCCCCGACCCTCGCCTTGTAAGGGCGATGCTCTCCCAGCTGAGCTAAGCACCCAGTCGGTTCGCGGAACTGGGGACAGTTACCCTAATTGTAGCAATGACCCGCTATCCGTGGACCCGGACCGGACAATCAAGGTAACTGTCCCCGGAATCCTCGCCCTCAGAACCGAAGGGCGCGCTAGTTTACGGCATCCTTCAGGCCTTTGCCAGCCTTGAAACCAGGCACGTTGCTGGCCGCAATATGGATCGCTTCACCCGTTCTCGGGTTACGCCCCATACGTGCCGCGCGTGCCTTGACCTTGAATGTACCAAAGCCGACCAGCGAGACGTCGCCGCCACCAGCCAGCGCTCTGGTAATGGAATCGAGGACCGAGTCGACTGCCTTCGTTGCTTCGGAACGCGATAAACCCGACGAGCCCGCAACTGCCTCAATGAGTTCTCCCTTATTCATGCATTCACCCTTAGAGATTGAAGTTTGAAATAACAATGCGGACCACCCGCATCTCCGTCTTGCTTACCCTTGACGATTTCTGCCGGAAACCGCCGATGCTTAACCGGGCAATAGGTGCGGCCCGGTCAAAGCACGCGTAGCTTATACCAACTGGCCCGAAAACCGTCAACAAGTCCAGTGTTTTCGCGGGTTTCAGCGCCTAGTGTGGCCTGACGGCAGCGGTGGGTTTTTGCTCTTTGGGAGGGCTCGCTGCCCTCCGTTTTCTGGCCGTGGATTTGGATGCCGGAATGGGCATTTGCTGCAATGAGAGCTCGAGAACCCGGTCAATCCATTTCACAGGAACAATGTTCAGTTTGTCTTTGATGTTCTTCGGTATTTCCGCCAGGTCTTTTTCGTTTTCATCGGGTATCAGCACCGTGCTGACGCCTCCCCGATGGGCCGCCAGAAGCTTCTCTTTGAGGCCGCCAATCGGCAGCACTTCACCCCTCAACGTGATCTCACCGGTCATCGCCACATCGCTCTTCACGGCGATGTCGGTTAATGCCGACACCAGGGCAGTACACATGCCAACTCCCGCACTCGGACCGTCCTTCGGCGTGGCCCCTTCGGGCACGTGAACGTGCACGTCGAACTTCTGGTGGAAGTCCTCCTCGATCCCCAATACGTTCGAACGACTCCGGACGACCGTCATGGCCGCCTGTATGGATTCCGTCATCACGTCGCCCAACTGGCCGGTGTGGCTGAGCTTGCCCTTACCCGGCACGACCGCGGCTTCGATCGTCAACAGCTCGCCGCCGACCTCGGTCCAGGCCAGGCCGGTGACCTGACCGACCTGGTCCTTTTCTTCGGCCTTGCCGTAGCGGAAACGCCTGACACCCAGGTACTTGTCTACATTCTTCGGCGTGACTCTGACCGCGCAACCTCTCGGTTTCAGCAGCAACGCCTTCACGACCTTGCGGCAGATCTTGGATATCTCGCGTTCCAGGTTGCGAACACCCGATTCCCTGGTGTAATGCTGAATGATGTCGATCACTGTGCCGCGCGTGATCTTCATCTCGGCTTTCTTGAGGCCGTTCTCCTTCATCTGCTTCGGGATCAGATATTTCTCGGCGATGTTGAGTTTTTCATCCTCCGTGTAGCCGGGGATGCGGATAACCTCCATCCGATCGAGCAGTGGCGGAGGGATGTTCAGGGTATTTGCCGTACAGACGAACATGACATCGGACAGGTCGAAATCGACCTCGAGATAATGATCGTTGAACGTCGAGTTCTGTTCCGGGTCGAGAACCTCGAGCAATGCCGAGGACGGGTCGCCCCGGAAATCCATGGCCATTTTGTCCACTTCGTCAAGTAGAAAGAGCGGATTTCTCACGGTCGCCTTAGCCAGGTTCTGGATGATCTTGCCCGGCATCGAGCCGATGTAGGTGCGCCTGTGACCGCGAATCTCTGCCTCGTCGCGAACACCTCCCAACGACATCCGAATGAATTTCCGGTTGGTTGCGCGCGCAATACTCTGTCCGAGCGAGGTCTTGCCGACACCCGGCGGGCCGACCAGACAGAGAATCGGGCCTTTTAGGCGTTTCACACGCTGCTGCACGGCAAGATACTCGAGAATTCGTTCCTTGACTTTTTCCAGACCGTAGTGGTCCTCTTCGAGGACTTTCTCCGCCCGGGTCAGGTCTCTGATGACTTTACTGCGCTTTTTCCACGGTGCTTTCAATAGCCAGTCGACGTAGTTGCGAACGACGGTGGCTTCGGCAGACATTGGCGACATCAGCTTCAGCTTGTTCAGCTCGGAGGTCGCTTTCTCTTTCGCCTCCTTGGTCATGCCGGCTTTTTCAATTTTGGCTTCCAGGTCGGCGAGTTCATTGGGCGCGTCTTCCATCTCGCCCAGTTCCTTCTGAATCGCTTTCATCTGCTCGTTCAGGTAGTACTCGCGCTGGCTCTTCTCCATCTGCTGCTTGACGCGGCCGCGGATACGTTTCTCGATCTGCAGTACCTCGATCTCGCCTTCGATGATGCCCAGAATCTGCTCGAGCCGGTCTTTGACATCCCGGATTTCGAGGATTTTTTGCTTCTCGCTGAGTTTCAGCGCCATGTGCGCCGCGACCGTGTCCGCGAGCCGCCCGGCCTCGTCGATACCGGAGAGCGAGGTCAGGATCTCGGGTGGCACCTTCTTGTTCAGTTTCACGTACTGCTCGAACTGGGCGATGATCGACCGCACGAGTACGTCGATCTCGCGCTCGTCGTGACGGTCTTCTTCGGTCAGCACCGTAATTGCAGCCGAGAAATGATCGCTGACTCGCAGACTATCGACCTGGGCTCGCTCGCCGCCCTCGAC